>JAEYAO010000101.1 GCA_023456105.1 Pseudomonadota bacterium
GGTCACAGCCGCCCGCGCCAGCGCCCGCGACGTCTCCGACCTCGGCCGCCGCAGTCCGCGCGCCAAGCCCGTTTCGCCCGGCGAACAGGCGCGCTAAGCGGGGGCGTGCGGCGCCCCGCCGCGCCCCAGGACCTTTTCCCGCGTGAAGCCTTCCGATTCCTTCGAGCCGGCCGCTCCGGTCAACCAGGCCGTCGCCAACGGCGAGCCGGTGGTGCAGCCACCCGCCGCCTCGACCATGACGGAGAGATCCGGCGGCGTCATGCGCTCGTCAGCCATCTTTTCGGGTCTGACGCTGGTCAGCCGCCTGGCGGGTTTCGCCCGCGACGTGGTGATCTCGGCGGCGCTGGGCGCCTCGTCCAGCCCGGCGGCGGACGCCTACAACACGGCGCTCAGCTTCCCCAATTTGTTCCGACGCATCTTCGCCGAAGGCGCCTTCGCCGCCGCCTTCGTGCCCGCCTACGCCAAGACGTTGAAGACCGAAGGGGACGCCCGGGCCGACCGGGTGGCGACCGACGCGCTGGCGGCGGTGGCGGCGGTCACGGTGGTGCTGACCATCGCCGCTCAGCTGGCCATGCCGTGGCTGATGACGATCATCAACGTCGGCTTCCTGGACGATCCGGCGCGGTTCAAGCTGGCGGTGATCCTGACCCAGATCACCATGCCCTATCTGCCGTGCATGGCGGTGGCGGCGCTGCTGAGCGGGGTGCTGAACGCGCGCGGACGCTTCATCGTCTCGGGCGCCTATCCGATCCTGCTGAACCTGATCATGCTGGCGGTGGTGATCCCGGCGCAGGGCGGCCAGGTCGAGGCGGCGACGGCGGCGTCGTGGGGCGTCCTGGTCGCCGGCGTGGCGCAGGCCGGTCTGTGCTGGTGGGGCGCGCGCAAGGCGGGGGCGAACATCCGCCTGGCCCCGCCGCGCCTGACGCCGGCGGTGAAGGCCATCGTCATCACCGCCATTCCCGCCGCCATCGGCAACAGCGCGACCCAGATCAACGTCTTCATCTCGGGCAACCTGTCCAGCTTCGTCCCCGGCGGCCGGACGTGGCTGGCGACGGCGGACCGGCTGTACCAGCTGCCGCTGGGGCTGGTGGGGGTCGCCATCGGCATCGCCCTGCTGCCGCGCCTGTCGGCGGCGGTGGCGTCAAAGGACCACGCCCAGCAGCAGGCCTCGATGGACGAGGCGCTATGCCTGTCCATGGCCCTGACGCTGCCGGCCGCGGCGGCGCTGATGGCCATGCCCTATTTTCTGATCGACGCCCTGTTCACGCGCGGCGCCTTTCTGCAGGTGGATGCGGTGAACACGGCCCAGGCCCTGCTGCACTTCGGCTGGGGCGTGCCGGCCTTTGTGCTGATCCGCATCCTGGCGCCGGCCTTTTTCGCGCGCGGCGATACTCGAACACCCATGACCTTCGCCCTGGTGTCGGTGGCGGTGAACGCAGCCCTGGCCATCGGTCTGTTCAACCTCGGCATGGGAATCGCCGGGATCGCGGCGGCGGTGTCGGCGGCCGCCTGGAGCAACGCCCTGCTGCTCGCCTCCACCCTGTGGCGGCGCGGCGACTATCGGCCGAGTTCCGCCGCCGTGTCGCGTCTATTGCGCATCGCCCTAGCCAGCGCGGGACTGGCGCTGGTCGTCGGCGTCGCCTCCTGGGCCCGGCCGTGGATCGAGGGGCCGACGGCGGACCTGCTGAACGCGGTGCAGATGTCGGTGGGCGCCAAGGAGGTGTCCCTGCTGCTGGTCACGGCTGCCGGCGGCTTGGCCTATGTGGCGCTCGCGTTCGCCACGCGGGCGGTGACATTGGCTGAGGTCAAGGGGCTGCTGCGGCGCGGCGGACGCTGATCCGCTTGCTCTGGAGGCCTGCGTGGGGCATTGCCGCGCCATGTCCGACGCCGCCCCCGCCGATCCCGCCGCCTACGCCGGTCCTCGCCGCATCCTGTCCGGGATCCAGGCGTCGGGGGCCTTGCACCTGGGCAACTATCTGGGCGCGCTGAAGCGGTTCACGGCGCTGCAGGACACGGGCGCGCCGGTGTTCGTGTTCGTCGCCGACATGCACGCCATCACCGTGTGGCAGGACCCCCAGAAGCTGGCGGACCAGACGCGCGAGATCGCCGCCGCCTATCTGGCCTCGGGGCTCGATCCGGTCCGGTCGATCATCTTCCCGCAGTCGGCGGTGCGGGCGCACGCCGAACTCGCCTGGGTGTTCAACTGCGTCGCCCGCCTCGGCTGGCTGGACCGCATGACCCAGTTCAAGGAGAAGTCGGGCAAGCACAAGGAGCGCGCCTCCGTCGGCCTCTACACCTATCCGGTGCTGCAGGCCGCCGACATCCTGCTCTACAAGGCGACCGAGGTTCCGGTCGGCGAGGACCAGAAGCAGCACCTGGAGCTGACCCGCGACATCGCCGCCAAGTTCAACACCGATTTCGGCGCGCCCGGCTTCTTTCCGCAGCCGGAGCCGGTGATCCAGGGGCCGGCGACGCGGGTCATGTCCCTGCGCGACGGCTCGGCCAAGATGAGCAAGTCCGATCCCTCGGACCAGAGCCGCATCAACCTGACGGATGACGCCGACACCATCGCAGCCAAGATCCGCAAGGCGCGCACTGACGCCGAGCCCCTGCCGGACAGCCTGGACGGCCTGGCCGACCGGGCGGAGGCGCGCAACCTGGTGGCCATCTATGCGGCGCTGGCGGGAACCAGCCGCGAGGCGGTGGTGCAGCAGTTCGCGGGACAGGGGTTCGGCGCCTTCAAGCCGGCGCTGGCCGAACTGGCGGTCGAGGCGCTGGCGCCCGTCACCGCCGAGATGCGCCGGCTGATGAACGATCCGGCCGAGATCGACCGCGTGCTGGCGGACGGCGCCGAACGCGCCGCCGCCACAGCCGACCCCGTGGTGGACGAGGTCAAGCGCATCGTCGGCTTCTGGCGCGCCTGATCTAGAGGTTCGGCGACACGTCCTCGAGAAAGGCTCCGAAGCGGCGGATCGCCTCGTCGGCCAGGGTCGGGTCGTGGCGCATGGGGCCGATGTTGGAGGGCTCGTCGAAGGCGTGGGTGCCTTCGGCGATCCAGCTTTCGACCTCGGCGCCGCAGTTGCGGATCATGGCGTTGACGTGCTCGGCGTTCCGCACGGTGGTCAGGTGGTCGCGGCGGCAGGTCACGGCCAGCACGCGCGGGCAATGCCGCCAGGCTTTCAGCCGGTTGAAGGCGAACGGCCCAACGTAGGGGTAGGCCAGCCACACCGCCTTGACGCCCTTCAGCGCACAGGCTTCGGCGTCGCTGAGTCCCAGCGCGCCCGGGCGGTCCGGATTGGCGGTCATGGTCTCCATGATCGACCAGCCGCCATGGCTCCACCCTGCCAGGACGACCCGGTCGGGATCGACGTCGGGGCGGCGGGAGACCCCGTCCAGCGCCGCCAGGATGTCGCCGCCGCGCTCATAGCCGCGAAGGGTCAGGCCGGTGCAGACCCCCGCCACCGCCGCCGCTCGGCCGATGCCGCGATGGCTGTAGGAGTCGACCACAAAGGCCCGCCAGCCCAGCGCCTTGGCGGCATCGGCATAACGCGGCAGATGCGCCCGCAGGCCGCCGCATCCGTGGAACAGCAGCACCGCGGGACGCGGCCGGTCGTCTTCTGGCCCGACCACCGCGACGTGCGGCTCAAGGCGCGCCCAGCGGCTTTGCAGGCTGTCCATGGGCCCGTCAGTGCCGGAAAACGCGCACGCCGGTGAAGGCCATGGCGATGTTGCGTTCGTCGGCTGCGGCGATGACTTCGTCGTCGCGGATCGAGCCGCCCGGCTGGATCACCGCCGTGGCGCCGGCCGCGACCGCCTCCAACAGGCCGTCGGCGAAGGGGAAGAAGGCCTCGGACGCACAGGCTGACCCTTGCGCCAGCGAATGGGCCAGACCCTTGGCCTCGCCGGCTTCCTTGGCGCGGATGGCGGCGATGCGGGCGCTGTCGCGGCGGTTCATCTGGCCGGCGCCGATGCCTGCGGTCTGGCCGTCCTTGGCGTAGACGATGGCGTTGGACTTGACGTGCTTGGCCACGGTGAAGGCGAACAGCATGTCGGCGACCTCGGTCGGCGTCGGTTGTCGGCGCGTGACGATCTTCAGGTCTTCGGGCTTGATCAAGGACCGGTCCCGCGCCTGAACCAGGAACCCCCCGGCGACCGAGCGGAACACCTCGCCTGCGCCCAGCGGATCGGGCAGGCTGTCGGTGATCAGCAGGCGCAGGTTCTTCTTGGCGGCGAAGACGGCGCGCGCCTCCTCGTCAGCGCCCGGCGCGATGACCACCTCGGTGAAGATGCCGGTGATGGCCCGGGCCGCCTCGCCCGTCAGCGGCCGGTTGACCGCGATTACGCCGCCGAAGGCCGAGACGGCGTCGCATTCCAGCGCGCGGGCGTAGGCTTCCGACAGGTCCTCGCCGACCGCGACGCCGCAAGGGTTGGCGTGCTTGACGATGACGCAGGCCGGGGCCTCGAACTCGGCCACCAGCTCATAGGCGGCGTCGGCGTCGGCGATGTTGTTGTAGCCGAGCTCCTTGCCCTGCACCTGTTCGGCATGGGCCACGCCCGGCCGACGCTCGCCGGTGCGGTAAAAGGCGCCGGTCTGATGGGGGTTCTCGCCATAGCGCAGGGTCTGGGCCAGTGCGCCCGCGATCGACTTCCGGACCGGCGCGTCGTCTTCCAGCTGCCCGGCGAACCAGCCGGAGACGGCGGCGTCATAGGCGGCGGTGCGGGCGAAGGCGCGGGCGGCCAGGCGCTTCCTCAGGGCAAGCGAGGTCGATCCGTCCGCCTTCAGCGCTTCCAGGATCATGCCGATGGACTCGCCGTCCACGGCGACCGCGACATAGCCGTGGTTCTTGGAGCCTGAGCGGATCATGGCCGGGCCGCCGATGTCGATGTTCTCGATGGCCGCCTCGAAGCCGCCGCCCGCCTCCACCGTCTTCTCAAACGGGTAGAGGTCGATCCAGACGATGTCGATCGGGCCGATACCGTGCGCGCGCATGGCCTCGGCGTGATCAGCGGCGTCGCGCACGCCCAGCAGGCCCCCGTGCACCACCGGATGCAGCGTCTTGACCCGTCCGTCCATCATCTCGGGAAAGCCGGTCAGGTCGGCCACATCCTTGACCGGCAGCCCGATCGCCGCGATGGCCGCACGGGTGCCGCCGGTGGAGACCAGCTCGACCCCTGCGTCGTGCAGGGCGCGCGCAGCCGCCTCCAGTCCCGTCTTGTCCGATAGCGAGATCAACGCGCGCGCAGGCTTGACCGCATCAGGCGCGGGCGGAAAGTCGGGAGCGGCGGGCATGGCGGCGTCCGTGAATGGCTTGGAGGAGGATGGCGCGGCCTCTAGCATCGGGGCGGCGACGCGTCACCCTTGCGCCTTCAGGCCTGGACCGGATCGTCGCTCGCGCCGGCGGGGCTCAGCTTCCAGCGGACCTTGGTTTCGGCGTCGGTGCGGGCCGAGCCGCGCACCACGATCTGGAGGGAGCGACGGGTCAGGCCGTCGTCGATGTGGACGCTGGGCTCGATCGCCACGTCGGGGCCGTCGGTGCGGAACCACCAGCCCCGGCCGGATGCGCCGCGCAGCAGAATGGCCCGACGGTCGCGGGACAGGGTGGCCTCGACGCCGGGCTCCAGGTGAAAGCGCGCGGCGTAGGGGGCGGCGATGGCCCGCAGCACCTCGGGGCGGCCGGGCGTCGGATAAAGGCGCTCCTCGGCCCGCAGCTCGTCCAGGCGGGTGTCGAGATACAGCCGGCGCTGGTGCGTCAGGCCGAACGGCTCGACCCAGCCGTCGTGGTCCATCTCCAGCCACACGGCGCCCTCGCCGTCGCGCTGGCTGACGTGAACGGCGTAGGGGCGGCCGGCAAGCCTCGGTCCCAGCAGTTCCCCTTTCCAGCCGCCCAGCGGTTCGTTCAGCGAGCGCTCGCCCAGCGTCAGGGTGGAATGGGCCGGAGTCAGGCGCAGCGCCTGGCGGTCGGTGGACTTGGGCGTCCAGCCCGAGCCGGTGATCAGCCGATCCCGCCCGCAGGTGATCTCCAGCGCCAGCGGCTGGGCGCAGGCGGTGGAGCCCCAGGCGCCGTGCGCGGCCGGCGCCGCATCCGCCACCACAGCCAGAAGCGGACTGGACAGGCGGTGAAGGCCGCCGACCACGCCGGACGTTCGGTGGGCCTCCGCGTCGTCGTGCGCGAGAGCCGCCGAGATGCGCGCCGTGGTCGAGGGGCCGCCGCCCTGGAAGCTGGCGAGGCGCGCGTCCGGCAGGGTCAGGAGGCGAACGGCCTCCGTCAGGCGGGCGACGGCGCGGCTGATCGGTTCCGGCGTGGGTTCCGACAGCTGGGCCAGGGCGTCGTCCAGCGACAGCAGGTCCAGCAGCAGCTCCAGCGCCGCCTCGGGCGAGCGGCTGGCGTGCGATCCGTCGGTCAGGATCGTCGCGTGCAGGGCGGCGGGCAGACCGGCCAGGGCGCGCTTGCGCAGGCCGGCTCCGGCCACTCCGGACAGGACGCAGCCGGCGATGGCGGCGGCGACCGAGCGCTCGGCCCGGCTGGCCAGGCCGCCGGGCGGGCGCAGCAGCTGCCGCGCCTGGCGCGCCAGGGTGTCGGAGAGGCGAAGACGTTCGGCCTCCGTCGCCACCGCTCCCATGCGACGCGCAGCGCACGACAGGTTGATGACGCGCCGGGGCAGGGTCTCGGGGCCCCAGGCGAACGGCGACCAGCGCGCGAACTGGTCGGTCCAGGACAGGGTCAGGCGCACGGCCTCCCGCGCGCCGCGCTCGCCCTGGCTCATCAGCGCCGGCAGCCAGTTGAAGGCGTGAAGCTCGACCGCGAAGGGGCGCGACGGGCTGGGGCGGCCCCACGGATCGGCCGGCGCCTCCGCCTCCAGAGTCGCACCGGCCAGCGTGAAGCGCCCCTTCAACAGGCCCTTGCCGGGAGTTGGATCGTGCGGGCGGAAGTCGCGCGGCGTGGCTGCGAAGCTGGTGGACTTGGCCCCGCCCAGAGTCAGGGTGTAGCCGGGCAGGCCGTAGAGCTCGATCCACAGCTGGCGGGTCATCAGCCGCCCGACAATCGCTGGCCATAAGCTGAGATCGGTCGGCGCCTCGCCGTCGCGCACAGGCGTTCGCACCGGCGCGCCCGGAAGTCCCGGGATGGCGCCCGCGCCCACGTCCGGACCCGCGGGCGGGCGCGGAGCGAAGGGGCCGAGCGGGCTCACGCGGGGGCCTGCGCCTTCAAGGCGGCGATGTTCGAGGCGTAGGCCTCCGCCCCGCCCTTGAACACGAAGGAGCCGGCGACCAGGGCGTCTGCGCCCGCCGACACGCAGGCGGCGGCGTTGGCGGAGGTGACGCCGCCGTCGACCTGCAGATGCGCGGACGATCCGGCGCGGTCCAGGACAGCGCGGGCACGCCCGATCTTGTGCAGGGCGCTGTCAACGAAGGCCTGACCGCCGAAGCCGGGATTGACCGACATGATCAGCACCAGATCGACCAGATCGACGACCTCTTCCAGGATCGACAGGGGCGTGCCGGGGTTGAACACGATCCCCGCCTTGGCGCCGAGCTGGCGGATGCGGCCCAGCGTCCGGTGCAGGTGCGGCCCGCTTTCGGGGTGAATGCTGAGAATGTCGGCGCCCGCCGCGCGATAGGCCTCCAGCCACGGATCGACGGGCGCGACCATCAGGTGGACGTCGAACGGCAGGGCCGAGTGCGGCCGGATCGCCTTCACGATGTCCGGGCCCATGGTCAGGTTCGGCACGAAATGGCCGTCCATGACGTCGACGTGGATCCAGTCGGCGCCGGCCGTCTCGAGCGCCCGCACCTCCTCGCCCAGGCGGGCGAAGTCGCTGGCGAGAATGGACGGGCAGATCAGCGGCGCGGTCATGCTTTCCCGGATACGGCGGCTCCTCGTCCGGGGCAAGGCGGCGCGCTTAAGCTATACGCTCCAGTCGGGCGGCGAAGAAGCCGTCGAGGCCGCCGCGCTCGGGCCAGAAGGAGGGCAGGATGCGCAGCCAGCCTTCGGGCGTGAGGGCCTCGGGCGGGCAGCCGAGGGCCGCCGGATCGGCCGGCACGGTGCGGAACGCCGGATTGCGGCGCAGAAAGGCGATGATCTGGGTCTCGCCCTCCTCGCGCTCCAGCGAGCAGGTGCAGTAGACCAGACGGCCGCCGGGCTTCACCCGCTGGGCCGCGGCGTCCAGCAGCCGGTGCTGGACATCTGCCAGCTTGGCCACGTCGGCGGGGCGGGTGGCGCGCAGCACTTCCGGGTTGCGGCGAAAGGTGCCGGTGGCGGTGCAGGGGGCGTCCAGCAGCACGGCGTCGAACCGACGGGCGTCTTCCCAGTCCTCCGCCGGAACCGCCACGACCTCTGCGGAAAGGCCGGTGCGCTCCAGGTTCTGCGCCAGCCGCTTCAGCCGCACGGCCGAACGGTCGAGGGCGACCACGGCGGCGCCGGCGGCGGCGAGCTGCAGCGTCTTGCCGCCGGGTGCGGCGCACATGTCCAGCGCGCTTTCGCCGGACTGAACAGCCAGCAGCCGGCCGGGCACGGCGGCGGCGGCGTCCTGGACCCACCATTCGCCGGTCTCGAAGCCCGGCCAGGACGCCACGTCGCCGCGGCGGCCGGTGCGCACCGAGCCGCCGGGCAGGACCTCGCCCTCCAGCGCCTCGGCCACGGCGGCGGGATCGGCGGAGGGTTTAAGGCTGAGGTCGGTCGGCGGCTCCTCTCGGGCGGCCAGCGCCAAGCCCTCCAGCGCGGCTTCGCCCCAGGTCGCGCGCCAGCGGGCGGCGATCCAGTCGGGCAAGTTGGACGCGGCGGTGGTCAGGCCGGGCCCGTCGCGGTCGATCCCGCGCAGCACGGCGTTGACCAGGTTCTTGTAGGGGCGGGTCTTTGGATCGCGCTCGGCCAGCTTCACGGCGGTGGAGACGGCGGCGAAGGCGGGGGTGCGCAGCACCAGGGTCTGGGCCAGCGCGACCCGCAGCAGGGTGCGCACAGCGTCCGGCGGCGACTTCTGCAATCGACGGTCGAGGATCTGATCGATCTCGCCCAGACGCCGCAGGGCGGCCATGGCGACGGCGCGGGCGAAGGCGCGGTCAGCCGGCGGCAGGGCGCGGGCGGGCGCCTGCGTCAGCGCCTCGTCCAGCCCGTTGCGCTTCTCCAGCGCCGCGTTCAGCAAGAGCCCCGCCACCACCCGCGCCTCGACGCCGACATCGTCCTGCGGCGCCGCCTCGACGGGCGTCGAGGCCGGGCGCAGCTTGCCCCTGGTGGCGATCCTGCGGCCGCGCGCCTCGGAACTCTTGCCCGGCCGGGCTCCCGGCCCCGTCATACGGCGACCTGCGCGCCCAGCTCGACCACACGGCCGGGCGGGATGTGGAAGAAGTCGGTCGGGTTGGCGGCGTTGCGCATCAGAAAGATGAACAGCCGGTCCTGCCACAGCGGCATGCCCTGGCGCGCCGACGGGATCAGCGAGCGGCGACCCAGGAAGAAGCTGGTCGACATGATGTCGAACTTCAGCCCCTGCTTGCGGCACAAGCCGAGCGCGCGGGGCACGTTGGGCGTCTCCATGAAGCCGTAGGTTACGGTCAGCCGCTTGAAGTCGTCGTTGATCGGCTCCATCCGCACGCGGTCGCTTTCCTTGACGCGCGGGCGCTCGGAGGTGCGCACGGTCAGCACGATGTTCTTTTCGTGCAGCACCTTGTTGTGCTTCAGATTGTGCATCAGGGCGACCGGGGCGACGTCCGGGTCGGAGGTCAGGAAGATGGCGGTGCCCGGCGCGCGATGCGGAGGGCGCGCCTGCAACATTTCGATCAGGTCACTCAGCGGCAGGCTGTCCTTGCGGGTCTTGGCCGTCAGAATTTGGGTGCCGCGCACCCAGGTCCACATGATCAGCACCAGCACCGCGCCCAGCACCAGCGGCATCCAGGCGCCGTCCGGAATCTTGAGCAGGTTGGAGGTCAGGAACACGGAGTCGATCAGGGCGAACGGGATCAGCGTCCCCGCCACCGCCCACATCGGCCACTTCCAGCCCTTGGTGATGACGAAATAGGCCATCAGGGTGTTCACCAGCATGGTGCCGGTCACCGCCACGCCGTAGGCGGCGGTCAGGTTGTGCGAGCTCTGGAACACCACCAGCAGCACCAGCACCCCGATCATCAGGAAGCTGTTCACCGCCGGCACGAAGATCTGGCCGGCCCGAGTCTCGGAAGTGTTCCTGATGTCGATGCGGGGCAGCAGGCCCAGCTGCACCGCCTGTTGCGTCACCGAAAACGCGCCGGTGATGACCGCCTGCGAGGCGATCACGGTGGCGGCGGTCGCCAGCGCCAGCATGGGCCAGTAGATAGCCTGCGGCACCATGCTCCAGAACGGGTTCTCGGACGCTCCCGGATTGTCCAGGATCATGGCGCCCTGGCCCAGGTAGTTCAGCGTCAGGCAGGGCAGCACGAAATACAGCCAGCCGGCGCGGATCGGCGCCTTTCCGAAATGGCCCATGTCGGCATAGAGCGCCTCCGCCCCCGTCACCGCCAGGAACACGCTGCCCAGGATGATGAAGCCCAGAAAGCCGTCGGCGATCAGCAGCTGGATCCCATAGTGCGGCGACAGGGCGCGCAGGATCGAGATGTCGTCGAAGATGTGGATCAGGCCCAACACGCCCAGGCTCAGGAACCACACGGCGGTGATGGGCCCGAACAGCTTGGCCAGGCCGGCGGTGCCGCGCGACTGCACCATGAACAGGGCGATCAGGATGCCGGCCGCGATCGGCACGATGAAGGGGTCCATCGCCGTGCCGACCCCGGGCGCGTCCTGTACGCCCTCGATGGCCGAAAGCACCGAAATGGCCGGGGTGATGATGCCGTCGCCGTAGAAGAGGGCCGCACCGCACACGCCCAGCATGAATATCCAGGCGCTGCGCCGGCCGACGGCGTGCTGGGCCAAGGCCATCAGCGACAGGGTCCCGCCCTCGCCCTTGTTGTCCGCGCGCATGAGAAAGAAGACGTATTTGAACGTCACCACCACCATCAGCGCCCAGAACGCCAGCGACACCACGCCCACGACCGCCAGGTCGCCGCCGACGCCGCCCCGCGCGTGATCAATGGCCTCTCGCAGAGCGTAGAGCGGACTGGTGCCGATATCGCCGAACACGACCCCGATGGCGCCCAGCGTCAGCCCCCAGAAGCCGCCGTGCGCCACGGCCTGGCCGCCCGGAACGTGCGCCTCGGGCGTGACGGTCGCTGTCGGGCCGGAAGCGGGTGGGGGCGTGACGGCGGCGCCGTCCGACCCGAGGGGAGCATCCCCTGTCATGCCTGATCTCCGGGCGTCGCCTTTGGAGCGGGCCTTCAAAGCGGCGAGCCCTTTAGGCGCATTCCCGCCGTCGTTCAATCGCGCGCACGCCATTGGGTTGCGGGCGTCTGGCGCCGGCCGTTTGTGATTCGAGCCGCGCGCGCCTATTTTGATTGCCGATCATGTCCGACAGCCAGCGCTTTCCCGTCGCCGCCCACGCCCTGGCCTATATGGCCCACAAGGGGGCGTTCGGCCCTGCGCAGGCGGCGCCCAGCGGTCTGCTGGCCGCCTCCATCCCGACCAATCCGGTGGTGGTCCGCCGGATTACGGCCCTGCTGGCCAAGGCCGGGCTGATCGCCACGCGTCCGGGCGCGACCGGCGGCTCCTGGCTGCTGCGCCGGCCGGAGGACATCCGGCTGGACGAGGTGCTGAAGGCGGTCAACGGCTGCGCGCACCTGGGCTCCACCCCGGCGGGGGCCAAGGGTTGCCCGGTGGGCGAGCACATTCCGCGCCAGGTGGCCAAGGCGCTGACGGCGGCCGACGAGGCGGCGAGCGCGGCCCTGTCCAAGATCACCATCGCCGACCTTCTGGCCAGCGACCCCGTGTCCTTGCAAGGCTTCGCGCCGCATTCCTCCTGTCCCCTGGCGGCGGGAGAGCCGGTCGATGCGGACGCCGTCGCGGCCTGATCCGACGTCGCGCACGGTTCTGATCACCGGCGCATCGGCCGGGATCGGCCGGGCGCTGGCCAGGGTCTATGCGGCCGAGGGCTGGGACCTGATCCTGACGGCGCGCCGGATCGAGCCGCTGGAGGCGCTCGCTCAGGAGCTGCGCCGGATCGGGCGGACCGTTCATGTGACGACTGAAGACCTCGCCGATCCGGCCGCGCCCGAGCGGCTGTGGAAGGCGATGCAGGCGCAAGGACTGGCGATCGACGGCCTGGTCAACAATGCCGGCTTCAGCCGGGTCACGGGTTTCCTCAAGACCGATCTGCAGGCGCACCGCGACATGCTGCGGGTCATGCTGACCGCGCCGGTCGAGCTGTCGCGGCTGTTCCTGCCGGGCATGGTCGAGCGCGGCTTCGGCCGGGTTCTGAACGTCGCCTCCCTGGCCGGGCAGATGCCGGCGACGGGTGGAGACACCCTGTATGGGCCGATCAAGAGCTTTCTGATCAAGGCCTCGCAGGGGCTGCATCTGGAGACGCAGGGCACGGGCGTGCATGTCACGGTGCTGAACCCCGGCTACACCCTGACCGAGTTCCACGACGTCAACGGCTCGCGCGATCAGGTGTCGCGCGCCTATCCCCGCTGGATGTGGATGGACGCAGAGCGGGTGGCGCGGATCGGCTATCAGGCCTGCGAGGCGGACCGGCCCAGCGTCACGCCCGGCGTAATGAACAACGTCATGGCCGGGCTGGCGCGCTTTCTGCCCGACCGGATGGCGCTGAGGATGACGGCCAATCACGCGCGTCGGCTGGAGCGCCTCTGACGGTTCAATGGCCGCCGGTCGGATAGGGCGCGGTGACCGAGCCCGAGATCATGCCGGGAATGGCCTCCGACAGCCCCAGCAGCAGGAACTGGATGGCCAGGGCGCACAGGATCAGGCCCAGCACCCGCACCACGATGGCCATGCCGACGTCGCCCAGCACGCGGCTGATCGGTCCGGTGGCGGCGAAGCAGATGAAGATGGCGATGGCGGCGGCGACGATCGCGACCACCCCGGCCGCCTGACCGGCCGGGCCGATGCGCGCGGCCTCGCCGGCCTGGATGATGATGGTCGAGATGGCGCCCGGCCCGATCAGCAGCGGCATGGCGAAGGGCACCACCAGGCGCTGGAACCGCCGACGGGCGTAGCCGCGCACGTCCTTGGCGTCGGCCACGGCGTCGGCGTCCTTGAACATGGTCAGGAAGTCGCCGCGCGTCATGTCCAGCCCCAGCAGCAGCAGCAGAATGCCGCCCGCGATGCGGAACGCCGCCAGCGAGATGCCGAAGAACTGCAGCAGCGCCAGGCCGGTGAAGAAGAAGAACCCCAGGAAGCCCACGATGAACAGGCACATCAGGGCCGAGACGGAGGTGCGCTGTCTCAGATTGGCGCCGGCGGTGGCGGCGGCGAAGATCGGCACGTTGCCGATGGGGTCCAGCAGGGCGAACAGGGCCACGAACAGGTTGACACCCAGATCGACCGCGTCCATCGCCTGCCCTCGCCCTGACACCCCACACGCCGGACAATCCGACGCAGGCCAAGCGTCGGCATAGCCGGTCCGCGCGAGCCCGTCGATGACCCCAGCCCCCGATCCCCGCCTGATCTGCGCCCTGGATACGCCCACTACCGACGAGGCGCGGGCCCTGGTCGACCGGCTGGGCGACGCGGTCGGCTTCTATAAGATCGGGCTGCAGCTGTTCGCAGCGGGCGGCATGGAGTTGGCCCGCGACCTCAAGGCCGAGGGGCGGCGGGTCTTCCTGGACTGGAAGCTGCACGACATCGGCGCGACGGTGGAGAAGGCGGCGGCGAACCTGGCGGGGTCGGGCTGCGACCTGCTGACGGTGCACGCCCGGCCGCAGGTGATGGCGGCGGCGGCGCGCGGCGTGCGGGGCTCGGGTCTCAAGGTGCTGGGCGTCACCGTCCTGACCAGCCTGACGGCCGAGGACGTGCGGGCGGACGATCACAGCCTGTCGCCGGCCGATCTGGTGGCGTTGCGGGTGCGCCAGACGCTGGACGCAGGGATCGACGGGGTGGTCTCAAGCCCTCACGAGGCGGCGCAGGCGCGCGAGATCGCGCGCGCGGCGGGACGGGAGGACTTCCTGATCGTGACGCCCGGCGTGCGCCCCGAGGGCGCGGCCGCCGACGACCAGGCGCGGGCGGCGACGCCCCGGGCGGCGCTGGAG
>JAEYAO010000107.1 GCA_023456105.1 Pseudomonadota bacterium
GTCCCAGCCCGAACCAGCCGCCGGCCGAGCCCAACGTCGCCCGCCCGGTCCGCTCGGGCGCAGGCTTCGGCCGTCCGGTCGGCCGCGAGGACGATCGCGACAAGCGCTTCTCCGACGCCGGTCCGGGCAAGGCGGTCAGCCGCACCCGCGGCGAGCCCAAGCGCCGCGAAGGCCGCATGACCATCCAGTCGGTGGTCGGCGACGGCGACGCCGCCGAGCGCATGCGCTCCCTGGCCTCGGTCCGCCGCGCCCGCGAACGTGAAAAGGAGAAGCGCAAGGGCGGCTCGACCGATGCGCCGAACCGTCCGCGCGAAGTGGTCATCCCCGACGTCATCACCGTGCAGGAGCTGTCCAACCGGATGGCCGTGCGCGGCGTCGACATCATCAAGTTCCTGATGCGTCAGGGTCTGATGATGAAGATCAACGACGTGATCGATTCCGACACCGCCGAGCTGGTGGCCGACGAATACGGCATGACCGTCAAGCGCGTGTCGGAGTCCGACGTCGAAACCGGCTTCATCGCCGAGGCCGACGACGCCGAGGCGTCCGAGACCCGCGCGCCGGTCGTGGCCATCATGGGCCACGTCGACCACGGCAAGACCTCGCTGCTGGACGCGCTGCGCACCACCGACGTGGCGGGCGGCGAAGCCGGCGGCATCACCCAGCACATCGGCGCCTATCAGGTGCGCCTGGAAGACGGCCAGCGCGTCACCTTCCTGGACACCCCCGGCCACGCCGCCTTCTCGGCGATGCGGGCGCGCGGCGCCAACGTGACCGACATCGTGGTGCTGGTGGTGGCCGCCGACGACGGCGTCATGCCCCAGACGATCGAGGCCATCCAGCACGCCCGTGCGGCCGAGGCCCCGATCATCGTTGCGGTCAACAAGATCGACAAGCCCGGCGCGACTTCGCAGAGAGTCGTCAACGAGCTGCTGCAGTACGAGGTCATCGCCGAAAGCCTGGGCGGCGACACCCAGATCATCGAGGTGTCGGCCAAGGAGCGCATCAACCTGGAAGGCCTGATCGAGGCCATACTGGTGCAGGCGGAGGTCATGGACCTGCGCGCCAACGCCGACCGTTCGGCCGAAGGCGTGGTGGTCGAGGCCAAGCTCGACAAGGGACGCGGCCCGGTCGCCACCGTCCTGGTCAAGCGCGGCACGCTGCGCCGCGGCGACATCGTCGTGGCCGGCGGATCGTGGGGCAAGGTCCGCGCCCTGCTGAACGAGCGCAACGAGCAACTGCCCGAGGCGGGGCCGTCCGTTCCGGTCGAGATTCTCGGCCTGGACGAGGCCCCTTCGCCCGGCGACGTCTTCGCCGTGGTGGAGTCGGAGGCCCGCGCCCGCGAGCTGACCGAATACCGTCAGCGGGTGAAGCGCGAAAAGGCTCAGGTCTCCGGCGGCTCGGTGTCGCTGGTCGACATGATGGCCAAGCTGGGCTCCAAGAAGATCAGCGAACTGCCGGTGGTCATCAAGTCGGACGTCCAGGGCTCGGGCGAGGCCATCGCGGCTTCGCTGGAGAAGATGGGCAACGACGAAGTCCGCGCCCGCATCGTCTTCTCGGGCGCCGGCGGCATCACCGAAAGCGACGTCAACCTGGCCAAGTCCGCCGGCGCGCCGATCCTGGGCTTCAACGTCCGCGCCTCCAAGCAGGCTCGCGACCTGGCCGAGCGCGAAGGCGTGGAGATCCGCTACTACTCGATCATCTACGACCTTCTGGACGACATGAAGGGCGTGCTGTCGGGCATGCTGGCGCCGCTGCAGCGGGAAACCTTCCTGGGCAACGCCCAGGTGCTTCAGGTGTTCGACATCTCCAAGATCGGCAAGATCGCCGGCTGCCGCGTCACCGAGGGCGTGGTCCGCAAGGGCGCGCGCGTCCGCATCATCCGCGACGACGTGGTGGTGCTGGAACTGGGCGTGCTCAACACGCTCAAGCGCTTCAAGGACGAGGTCAACGAGGTGCCCTCGGGCCAGGAGTGCGGCATGCAGTTCCAGGGCTTCCAAGACATCAAGGAAGGCGACTACATCGAGTGCTTCACGGTCGAAGAGATCAAGCGCACTCTCGACTAGAACAGCTGGAAGGCCCGGAGCTCAGGTTCCGGGCCTTTTTTCTGGGCTACTCGTCAGCCGTGGAAACGGTCTTCGATAATGGCGGCGAACAGGCCGGGATCGACGTTGCCGCCCGACAGCACGATGGCCGTGATCTGGCCCCGCGCCTCGATCTTGCCGGCAAGCAGCGCCGCCAGCGAAACCGCCCCGCCCGGCTCCACCACCAGCTTCAGCTGACGAAAGGCGAAACGCACCGCTTCGGCGACCTCCGCGTCCGAAACCGTGATCGCCCCCGCGAGCCGCCGGTTGATGGCAAAGGTCAGCTCGCCCGGCATGGGCGCCATCAGGGCGTCGCAGATCGAGGGCGCGCCCGTCGGATGGCCGACGCGCTCTCCGGCCCGCAATGACCGGGCGGTGTCGTCGAACGCCTCCGGCTCCACCACGATCACGCGCGTGTCCGGACTGCGCTCGGCCATGACCAGGTTGATGCCGGCGATCAGCCCGCCGCCGGACGCACCACACAGCAGCTGGTCCAGCGGTGCATCCGCCTGCTCCAGCAACTCCAGCCCCACCGTGCCCTGACCCTCTATGACGAAGGGATCGTCGAACGGCGGCACCAGCACGCAGCCGCGCTCCCGAGCCAGGGCCGCGCCGATCTCCTCGCGGCTCTCGCTCCAGCGGTCGTACATCCGCACTTCGCCGCCGAAGCTCAGCACCCCCTCGACCTTCACGCGCGGCGAGTCTGACGGCATGACGATGACCGCGGGCTCTCCGACCAAGGCCGCCGCCGCCGCCACGCCCTGCGCGTGATTGCCGGACGAAAAGGCCACGACCCCACGCTGGCGCTCGTCCTCGGTCAGGCGGCTGATGCGGTTATAGGCGCCGCGAAACTTGAAGGCGCCGGCCCTCTGGACCGTCTCCGCCTTCATCAGCACCCGCCCGCCGACACGGTCGTTCAACGCCGGGCTCTCGATCAGGGGTGTGCGGACGGCGACGCCATCGATCTGGCGGGCGGCGTCTAGGACGCCCTGGAAGCTGGGAGGTGTCATGCGCATCCCTCCCCTTACCGCAGCGCCGATCCCACGCGTAAGGTGGCCGACAGGGAGAAACGAAATGAGCCTGATCCTCGCCATCGACCAGGGCACCACCTCCACCCGCGCCATCGCCTTCGAGGTGCGGGGCGGAGACCTTCAGCCGGTGGCTGTCAGTCAGATCGAGCTGACGCAGCATTTCCCACGCTCAGGCTGGGTCGAGCATGACGCCGGCGAGATCTGGCGGGCGACGCTGCAGACCTGCCGCGAGGTGCTGGCGACCGCCGGCGGTGCGGCGCGTTTCTCCTCGATCGGCCTGACCAACCAGCGCGAGACGGCGGTGATCTGGGATGTCGCCACGGGCGAGCCCCTGCATCGCGCGATCGTCTGGCAGGACCGCCGCACCGCCGACGTCACCGCCCGCCTCGCCGCCGAAGGCCATGAGCCCGGCCTGCAGGCCGCAACCGGGCTGATCCTCGATCCCTACTTCTCCGCATCCAAGTTCGCCTGGCTGCTTGATGCGGTTCCGGATGCGCGGGCCCGCGCCGAGGCGGGCGAAATCAAGCTGGGCACGATCGACAGCTGGCTGATCTGGAAGCTGACGGGCGGGCGCGTCCACGCCACCGACGCCGCCAACGCCGCCCGCACCTCGCTGATGGACCTCCAGCGCCTGCAATGGCGGGCGGACCTGTGCAGCCTGTTCGACGTGCCGCTGGCGGCGCTGCCCGACATCCGCCCCTGCGCCGGCCTGATCGGCGAGACCGAGCCGTCGCTGCTCGGGCGGTCGCTGCCGATCTGCGGCTCGGCCGGCGATCAGCAGGCGGCGCTGGTCGGTCACGGCGCGCTCCAGGCCGGGGACGCCAAGATCACCTATGGGACCGGGGCGTTTCTCGTGGCCAATGTGGGACCGTCGCCCGTCGCCTCCACACGCCGGCTGCTGGGCACGCTCGGCTACCAGGCCAACGGCGTGACCGCCTATGCGCTGGAGGGCTCGATCTTCTCGGCCGGCTCGGCCATTCAGTGGCTGCGCGACGGCGTGGGCCTTCTGGACGAGTCCCGCCAGTCCGAGGCCATGGCGCAGGGCCTGCACGACAACGGCGGCGTCTATCTGGTCCCCGGCTTCACCGGCCTGGGGGCGCCCTGGTGGCGGCCGGAGGCGCGCGGCGTGATCGTCGGCCTGACGCGCGACGCCGGGCCCGCCCACTTCGTGCGTGCGGCGCTGGAGGCGCTGGCCTATCAGACGCGGGACCTTCTGGACGCCCTGGCGGAGGACGGCGCACCGCCGCTGACCACGCTGAAGGTCGACGGCGGCGTCACCGCCAACAGCTTCGCCATGCAGTTCGTCGCCGACATCTGCGAGGTCGAGGTGGTCCGGCCGGCCTTCCAGGAGATGACGGCCTTGGGCGCCGCGCGCCTGGCGGCGCTGGGCTGCGGCCTGATCGACGACCTGGAGGCCCGGCCCAGCGAGGCGCCGGCGGTGTGGCGTCCCCGCATGGGCGCCGAGGAACGCGGGCGTCTGCTCCAGGGCTGGCGCCGCGCGGTGCGGGCCGCCATGGTCGCGGCCGAAGACGATGGAGAGGTCGCCTGATGACCGAGACTCATGACGACGCCCAGGCCGCCTTCGCCGGCGTCCGTCCGGTCGATCCGCGCCAGGCGCTGGACCAGGCGGCGCTCGACCGCTGGCTGGCGGCTCATGTCGAGGGCTACGCCGGCCCTTTGACGGTCCAGCAGTTCCGAGGGGGGCAGTCGAACCCGACCTATCGGCTGGTCACGCCCGCCCGAACCTATGTTCTGCGCCGCAAGCCGTCCGGCGTCCTGCTGGCGTCGGCCCATGCGGTGGACCGTGAGTTTCGTGTCATATCGGTCCTGCACGCCCAAGGGTTTCCCGTCGCCCGGCCCTACGCCCTGTGCGAGGACGAGGGCGTGATCGGCTCGGTCTTCTACGTCATGGCCGAGGTCCAGGGCCGCATCTTCTGGGACCTGAAGCTGCCGGGCCTGCAACCGGCCGAGCGCCGCTCCATCTACCAGGCCCAAGTGAACACGCTGGCGCGGCTGCACGCCTTTGATCCGGCGGCGATCGGCCTTTCCGACTACGGCCGGACAGGCAACTATTTCGAGCGCCAGGTGTCGCGCTGGACCAAGCAGTACCGCGCCTCCGAGACCGCGCCCACGCCCGCCATGGACAGGCTGATCGCCTTTCTGCCCGAAAGCCTGCCGCCCGAGGGCGAGACCCGCATCGTCCACGGCGACTTCCGCCTCGACAACCTGATCCTGGCGCCCGAGACAGCCGAGGTGCGGGCGGTGCTGGACTGGGAGTTGTCGACCCTGGGCGATCCCATGGCCGACTTCTCCTATCTGCTGATCGCCTGGGCCATTCCGGCGTCCTTGAGGAACGGCCTGGCCGGCGCCGATCTGGAGGCGCTGGGCGTTCCGTCCGTCGAGGAGATGGTCGATCTGTATGCGGCGCAGACCAGTGCGCGGCCTGCAAACCTGCCGTGGCTGTTCGCCTATAATCTGTTTCGGCTGGCCGCGATCTGCCAGGGCATCGCCGGAAGGGTGCGCGACGGCACAGCCGCCTCCAACCACGCCCGCGCCATGGCGGCGCAGGTCCAGCCGCTTGCGGACGCCGCCTGGGATTGGGCGCGAAAAGCCGGCGCCTGAGCGGCGCCTAGCGGCTGGCGGCGGCGCCCAGGATGCGGCGGTCGGACTTGCCCTGCACCATCACCACCGTCTCCTCGCCCGTCGCCCGGACGGGCAGGTCGAACAGCACCGGCCGTCCCCGCCAATCGCCCAGGCGCGTGACTTCGCGCACCACGTTCATGTGCCGCACGGCCTCGCCGCGATTGTCGCCGGCCGCGACCTCCACCACCTGCGGTCCCGGCTGATAGGTGACGGCCACCACCTCGGCGCCGCCCGTCGGCGCGCGGCCGGAGCCGACGCCGACCTGGCGGCCGGTCTCGCGGAACTCTATCTGGGGCGGCCAAGACTCACGCCTGGCCTCGCGCTGAATGGCGCTTCCCAGCTCGACTTCCCGCGCGCCGGTCAGCTGGGTGCGCCCGGCGATCACCACCTGCGGCGTCGACACCCCCCGCAGCCGCATGGCGGAGCGGTAGGCCCGCTGCCGCGCGCTGAAGGCGGGCTTGGCGAAGGTGTCGCGCCAGCCGAGATAGTCCCAGTAGTCCACGCCATAGGTCAGGGCGATCACCCCGGGCGTTTCGGCCGCCTGCTCGACGGCGAGGTTCGCTTCGGGACAGCCGGCGCAGCCCTGGGCGGTGAACAGCTCCACCACCACCGGCCGTTCGGTCGTGCGGCGGGGCGCGGCCTCGCCCGAGGTCGCCAGCATGCCGATCGCGCAAGCGGCCGCAGCCGCCATCCAGCCCTTTGCACTCATAATCGCCATTCTAGCGACGGCGCGGATCGGCGGCGGTCACGGTCGCGTGACACCGCCTCAGGACGATGGAGGCGCGGTCTTCGACGAAGGGGGCGCATGCTTGCGCTTGGTCACCTTGTTGGCGATGTCCTCGGCGTGCTTCATCGTGAAGGACAGGGCGGCGGGATTGCCGCGCCGGGCGCCCACGGTGTCGGCCACGGTTGCGCCGCGTCCGCCCAGCGGCTCGGGCTGGCCGGTGGTGGTGTCCACCGCCGTCTGGTGCTCCACCTCGGCGTTCAGCTCGGCGCCCATCAGGATCACCTGAGCCGAGATCCAGATCCACAGCAGCACGCCCATCACCGCCGCCAGGGGACCGTAGCTGTCGGTCTTGACGAAATTCGCCAGATACCAGCTGAACAGCAGCGACACCGTCACGCTGATCACGGCGGCGAAGATCGCGCCGGGTGTCAGCCACGACCAGCGCGCCCGCTGCCGGCAGGGACCGAACCGGTAGATCAGCGCCAGAACACCCATGTAGCCGAGCAGCAGCACCGGCCAGCGCAGCCACGCCAGATAGGCCCACTCGTCCTCCAGCCCGAACAGGGCCAGCACTACGGGAACACCGACGACCAGTCCGGCCAGGGTCAGCACGGCCAGTATACCGCCCAGGGTGAAGGCCATGCAGATCAGGTTGTATTTGACGATGTTGCGCTTCTCGACCTCGTGATAGGCGACGTTCAGCCCATAAAAGAGCGTCTTCACCGCCCCGTTGGCGCTCCACAGCGACAAGGCCAGCGTCCAGATCAGAGTGAAGGTCAGCTCGCCGCTGGAGTTTTCGGCCAGGCGCTGCATCTGTTCGCCGACGAAACTGGCCACGTTGCCGGGCAGCAGGCCGTTCAGGAACTGCAGCCGATCCCATGCCCCCGCCGGGTCGGCGAACAGCCCGTAGATGGTGACGAACGAGCCCAGGATCGGGAAAAGCGACAGCAGGGTGAAGAAGGTCACGCCCCCGGCGACGAAGCCCACGCGATCGCCCGTGTAGGCCGCGCCGGTCCGCCAAAGGATGTCGATCCAGCCCTTCAGCGGAATGTGGTCGGGGCGCTGCGCAAGCCGTCCGCGTCCCGGCTCGTGCGCATCATAGTCGTGCGGCTCCATAGCCTCGGGCGCCTCTGGCGGAGCGACCTTCTCACGCAGGTCGAGACCGATCCGGTGGCCTTGGGTGTACAGCAGGTG
>JAEYAO010000120.1 GCA_023456105.1 Pseudomonadota bacterium
GGTGCATACCGGCTTCCCCGTATCGTCAGTCATGGTATAAACGATGCCGTTATAGGACGTACAATCAAACTCACCCCTGACCTGTTTCGCCTCGATATTGAAACAGGAGAGCAAGGCACTGAACTCGCCGAAAGACTGGAAACGGTAAGTGGTAAATACACTCTTGACGATATTGGAAACCTGCCGCTTCACATCACCATTTTGGTAGTCAGCCTTTTTCAGATACGGCTCCAATAGTTCCTTGCGCTTGTCATCCACCTGTTTCAACCCGAATTTTTTTTCCAGTTCCCGGCAGGCTTTCATCGAGCGGTTCCACTCGTAGGCGTCGTCTATCTTTTCACCTTTTTCGTTCACGCAGGTGGAAACGATATGGATATGTCTCCGGTCTATATCCTCGTGTACATATACAATGTAGGGCTGGTCGCCGTAGCCCATACGCTGCATATACTCTTTTGCCAATTCCGCGAATTGGGCATCAGTGAGGCGGTCATCCCCAGAAGGGTTCAGGGAAATATGCAGGATGGGCTTTTCCGTGTTCTTGTTGGCGAGGAGGTAGTTGTCGAACGCCCAAAGGGTCTGCTGCATGACACAATCCGGATTGCCTGCCACATCGGTAATCATACGGTTTCCCGCAATGATACGCGCGGTGGTGTCATTCACTTTCTGCTGGTTGTAGGTGATTGCTCCGTAGAGCGAGACACCCCTGTTGATTTTCGCCACCATGTCATTCCTCCTCCCTTTTCCTCTTTATCAGATAGGCATCCTCAAATTCACGGGTGAGCATGATAATCCGCTTGCTCAGCAGCACCAGGTCTATCGTCGCCTTTTCCAGATTGCGTAGCAGGGCGTAGGCCCGTTTCTCCCCGAAGTTGGTCTTTACGGCTTTTACCGTCTGGTTGTAATTGTTGCCGATACTCTGGAACTGATGGTAGAAATTGGTCAGACGGATGTAATAGTCCATCGTTGCCTTGTCGATTTTTACTACCTTGATTTCTTTACCGAAAATCATTGTCTTGATAAACTTGGAGCGTTCTTTCAATCCTGATTTTTGGAATTGAATATCAAAACGTCCGTTCTCTTCCGAGTTCAACCGTACCACATAACGATGCACGGCAGGGTCGGATTTTGGTTTCCTGCCTGCGCTTTTTCTTGAGTTTTTCTTCTTGTTTTCTTCCATACGCATTGATATTTTCAGTTTCTGATTTTCCGTCCCGGATTCACGACTTTGGAGTGAATCCTTCCCGAGCCGTCAGGCGAGCGGCAAGTTGTTTTGAGTGCCCGAATTTATTTCGGGTGCCTCAAAACACAACTTGCTATGTTCGCTTGAACATGAATTTTCCTTCCGTCAAATTGTGTTTGACCCTCCGGCCTCATTCTTCGGCTTCGGGAAAGCCCCGCAGCGGTGTCCGTTCCGTTGTCGGTGCAAAGTTACGGCGGTATATACTACTGTAAAATAGTGAGTTATATGTAACGTGATGACAAACGATGACACAGGTCGTCACCTCCCTTGAAACATAGTGCCGGTATGAAAAAATACCCTTTTATTTGCAGCGTGAACGACGGGATATGTGCAGTAAAGAGTGCCTGAACCACTTACTGACTGACTGTCCGAATGGGTGAATGGATGACTGGAATAATGCACGAATGGAGTACTGCACACAGGCAGTAAGGAATGTATGAGTGACAGACTTGTGACGTGCAGTAATGACCGTCGGACTGAATGGAGTAAAGACCGTATTACGGCACATGTCCGGTCATTCATTACTGACTGAAAGACTGAAACCAATTGATGTTTAATATAAAAAAGAAAAAGCAATGAAAAAAGACACAGTTTTAGTTGCCGTTTGCAACCAGAAAGGCGGAGTCGGCAAATCGACCATGACGATTATGCTCGCCGGGTATTATCATTACCTGAAAGGACTGAACGTGGCTGTCATCGACTGCGATTATCCGCAGTACAGCCTGGTACGTATGAAAGAAAGGGATATGCGCACCGTTGAGCATAGCGAGTATTTCAAGCAACTGATGGTTTCCCAATATGAGCGCATCAATAAGAAAGCCTACACGATTGTCGGCTCAAAAGCGGAGAACGCCCGTGATGCGGCTGAAAAACTGAAGAAAAATGGTGACTACGACTTGATTGTCGTGGATTTACCCGGAACCGTGAACTCTTCGGGCGTGATCAACACCATCGTGAATATGGACTATGTGATTACACCGATTATTCCCGACCGTATTGTAATGCAGAGCAGCCTCTCGTTCTCCACCACTGTTTGGGACTATGCCAAAGCGAATAAGGATACTCCATTGCAGAAATTCCTCTTTTTTTGGACCCGTAAGGATACCCGTGCTTCCACGGAGGTCTTTGATGCATACAATATCATCCTGCAAAAATTGGAGTTTACGGTATTAGATACCGTCATCCCGGAGACCAACCGCTACAACAAGGAACTGTCCTTGGCTACCCGGAACTATTTCCGTTGCACCCTGTTTCCGCCTCCCGCCAAACTGTTGAAGGGAAGCGGACTGGCAGAGCTGGCAGAAGAACTATTGACAAAATTAAAACTATAAATACCATGGCAAAGAAACAAGTAACCGTGAATGAAGAGATGATCAGAGGCATTATGGCCGGGGATATACCCAATTATGGGAAAGAAGACATATCCGTGGATGATGCAATGACCACTGATGAATCCGACAGGAATGAGTGCGGATCGGGAAATCCCGAACCTGTACCTGCCGAGAAAAGCACCGGCAGACAAAAGAGACGGAAAGACGGTACGGATTCGTACCGCAAGCAGTTCCTCATGGGAGGAAATGTTCTGCAAAGGCAGCAGGCTTATATAGGTATCAACAATTACCTGTTCATACAGAAGTTCCTGTCGGTTGTAGCCCCCAAGGTCAGTATGTCAAAATACATTGATGATGTACTTACCGCCCATATAGAACAATACCAGGAGGAAATAGACAGCCTCTATCACAATCAAATCAATAATGAACCTTTATACAAGAAATGATTATGGAACAGTCTTTTGACATTTTGACTACCGTTGTCAGCGGTACTGCGGTATTCCTTTTAGTAGTAACAGCCATTCATGCTTCTGCAAGGCTTTTACAAATGACTTTCGGCAAAAAATCCGGTTTGAACCGAAAGGATACAAAACCGGAAAATCATCCTGAAAAAAAGGAAGAGCCACCCGGCATTGATAAGCAGTGTGCCATTTACAAGGAAAAATACCTTACTTGTAAACCTTTGGCAAAGCGGGCACATGTCTGTATCGAGC
>JAEYAO010000031.1 GCA_023456105.1 Pseudomonadota bacterium
CCTTTAAGGATTGCACCGAGTGCATATTCCTCGAGATCCTTATACCATTTCACGAGTTCAGCACCTTTTGTAAGCAGGTCACCTATTTCGCTGTCAGAAAGAATACGCTTGTCCTGATCACCGGAAGTACCGGGTAGTACGCAATCCTTAAATTCTTCAAGGGCTGTATACTGTTCGGCTCTGGCACGACAGTGTTCCTTTCCTCTGCAAAATCTGCAATGCTCACCCGGCACAAACTTGCCGGGACCGGTATAGGCCTCCTGTGCTATCGGCTTTATGCTTTCACCCCAAGCGAGTAGTTCCTCTACAGATATTGTTTCGGTACTGACTTCATCACTGATACGAGGTTGATCAATCGTCATTCTTATGCTCTTTATACTGTTCCCATAAACAGGTGAATAACGCTTGAGAGCACCGAGAGCATACAACCGCATCTGCGTGTTTCCCTCCGCCGATACTGGTACGCCTTTACCGTGCTTGTAATCCACTATGCTAAGTGTATCACCGCCTATCATAATGCAGTCGCAAGTGCCGAAGCCGCCGGGTATGTAGCCTGTAAGATCTACCTGCACTTCCGGGGATATGTTGGGCTTTGCCTTATACGAAAGTGCTAACTGACTGAGGTGCTCGATATAAAGGTCTGAGGTTCTGTCCATCTCAGAACTGTAACCGGGCATCTCCTTTATTTTGTTTATTCGTGCGGTATAGCTTCTGGGCTTAATTCCGGCTGTAAAGGTTTTAAGCACCTTTAATTCGCACATTGCGTGAGCTATTCTTCCTTCTTCTGCATACTGTGATGTGGTTTCGGGAAACTGTTCTTCAAATCTCGGTGCGGCAGTACAATTAAGCCACCTTGATGACGCTGACGCAGAAAGCAGTGCGTGTTTTTCAGGTGTTGGCATTGTCATCCTCCTCGATTATTTCAACAAAATCTGCACCCTGTATTATCATCTGTGACGCAATCTGAGATATTGGCAATCTCGTAGTGCGCTGTAATTCTGCGAGAACAGCTTCCGCCGCAGGAGATATTCTGATCACGCGACCTTCTGCTGAACGGGGAATTCTAATCTGGATTTTATTACGCATATTGCTACCTCCTTATATATTTGCGCCGAGATTTCTGAGTTCTGCGGCTACCGCTCCATAAACGGCGGGCTGTAACTCCGTTAGCGCATTAACACCATAGCGGCTGAGAATGCCCAGCAAATCATTCATCTTACCTGCGTCTATTAACGCTGAGCCCGCCGCCGCAAGCATATCAAGTGTATAGGTAGGTGCGGCAGTGGGAATAGGTGTTGATGCGGCATTTGCGGACTGCTGAACCGGAGCGGTCACGGGCGCCGACACAGTAACTGGTACCTGTGCGGCTACCGGCACTACGGGCGCTGTTGCTGTCGGAACTGTCGGAGCAGAAACAAACTGCTGTGCAGGTGCGGATGTGGACACCGGAGTCGTAGCAACTTTAGGAACGGATGCCGTAACCGCAGGGATGGTGTTGCCCATTCCGTTTGCCGATATTGCTCTGGCAAGGTTCTCGATTGCGTTAGCGAGGACTGTTGCCTCGACTGTGATCTTAAATTCTGTCATTTTGAAATCCTCCTGTTTATTTAAGACGCTGTGCGCCTTTTTGTTTGATTAGTTGACAAATTATAGCTGTCGTGCTATACTTAATGTGAATTGAATATTTGTTTTGCTCCCTTACGGGAGCTCTTTTTTTATTCTTCGTCTTCATCTGATACATGTATCACATCTCCACGCTCACACGCAGGGCAATAACGCTCACGTTCAAATGCCGGTGCGCCGTGGCACTCACCACGATATTCCATTCTGTACCCGGGCTCGTCACCCGTCCAGTCGCAACGCTCGCATTTATACATGTTTCTTCCCCCTCTTTCTTTGTATCTCCGCCACCTGCTGTGCCCTGCAGAAGTGTACCTTGTCGGCGAGCTTCTGACCGTCCTTGAGTGACCGCCACGCCCCATAGCTTAGCCCCGCTCTTGCTGCTTCGTTTGCGTCACGTGCGAGTAGGGCGTTAGGGTCGTTTGCTTTCATTTGCGTCCACCCCCGATCATATCCCTATACCATACCTTCATCAGCCATCCCAGCCCGTACCAGACCGCAACAGCAACTATTGCAACGGGCAACATCTCACCGCCGATAGCCTTGTAGCCACGCTCGGCATATGCCAGTGCCGACATTGGTATGTACATCATCACGGCGGCAGAGGCTGTTACCCACAAGCGCAGGAGCTGGGACAATATGTACGCGATTATCTTTCCTATCTTCATGCTATCACCTCGATATTCAGCTTATTCAGCCGTTCAATACCACGCTCAAGACGCTTGATGTCTATTCCCCAAGCGTCATAAGCAACCTCTGTGTTGACGTACTGTGCGTTATAGTGCACTGTGCCTCGTTCGTGCATTGCTTCAAGTGCAAGCTGCTTAAGCCTGCCGATCCTGCCGTTTCCCATATCGCCGAAAATAGCCCTGATGTCCTTATTGCCTATCTCGGTG
>JAEYAO010000084.1 GCA_023456105.1 Pseudomonadota bacterium
CTGCTCCCGCAAGATCCCGATGATTTGCTCTTCCGTGAACCTTGATCGCTTCATTCTGTCCGTCCTTCGTTGGGCGGACTCTAGCTATTCCTGGAGGAGTTTCAGGGGGTCACGTCAGGTCACGTCAAGCTCAGTTCCGTATTGACGGCGCCGTTCTTGGGGCACAGGAATGCTGACTGTCATGCTTGCGCGGTGCTCCGACAGCATCGCTCAACCCAGAAAAAGACGCCGAGGGGGCGTGCCGACGAGGCTGCCCTGACGGCGGACACACCGCATTGACGACGACCTATGGCCGTTACGGCTACCGCCGGATCACGGCGCTGCTGCGTCGGGCGGGCTGGTCGGTGAACGCCAAACGCGTTCAGCAGATCTGGCGACGGGAAGTGACTTGCCCCTGAGAATTTCCTCCAAGCTTGCACCGAAGATGCACCATCAAACTCCGGGATCAAACACCTAGAGTCCGGCCCTTGAACGGACGGATGGAATGAAGCGAGCAAGATTCACAGAAGAGCAGATCATTGGGATTCTGCGGCAGAACGAGGCGGGTGCGAAGGCGGGCGAGTTGGCGCGCAAGCACGGGGTATCCGAGGGCACGATCTACGCCTGTAAGGCCAAGTTCGAGGGGATGAGCGTGTCGGACGCCCAACGGCCTCGGGCGCTGGAGGACGAGAACGGCAAGCTGAAGCGCCTGCTGGCCGACGCCATGCTGGACAAGGCGGCGCTAAACGACCTGCTTTCAAAAAAATGGTAAGGCCCGTCGCGCAACGCAAAGGCGTCGCTCGGATCGACTACAGGTCCTGGCGGCCCAGATCCATCAACTCGAACGCCGATTGTTGGCCTGGCATCGCCAGGACCAGATCAGCCAGAGGCTCGCTACCATTCCCGGCGTCGGGATCATCAGCGCCACGGCCCTGTCGGCCAGCATCACCGATCCCTCCCTGTTCCGGTCCGGCCGGGAGTTCGCCGCCTTCCTGGGCCTGGTTCCCCGACAGAACTCTTCCGGCGGCAAGGATCGGCGGGGCCGCATCTCCAGGATGGGCGACGGCTATCTGCGCAAGCTGCTGGTGGTAGGAGCGACCTCGGTCATCCGGCGCGTCCGAACCGGAGCCTCCCTGGCCTCGGCCGATAGGGTTCGCTCCCTGCTCGAACACAAACCCGCCCGCGTGGTCACCGTGGCCATGGCCACCAAGACCGTCCGCATCGCCCTGAGCGGTCATGACCCAAGGAGACGTCTACAGGCCGCCCATTGCGGTCTGAATGAGATCGCGGCGGCCACAAGGTCGTCGCCCCAAGCTGCAGAGGGACGAATGGGAATGACGGTGACGATCTGAACGCGGCCGCAAGCCGGGAAAACCCGAGGTGCTGTCGGAGCTTCGTGCTCGCTGGACTGAGAGGGACCCGACCCGCGGACTCCATCAGGGCCAGCGGTCATCCAGACCGCGTCAACAGGCCGGACAGATGACCGCACCCCGCAGATCACCCCCTCAAACCCAAACTTACCTTTTGCAGATCAGGAGCCGTCCACAGATGACAGCACCCATCTGTGAGATCAAAGAATCCGCTGCCCAGTCGAGCTCGCTCAAGGGCTTTGCCATCCACACCAGCGCCGATTATGTGGTCACCTTTCTGTTCTGGGCCATCGGCTACGTGTGTGGAATCTGTCCGGCTGGTGCTATTGAGAGACGCGATGCTAGAGCCTCCGCAGTGCGCCGACTGGCGGGAAAACCGATGACGAGTTTACGAGCGAAATTTCTGCTCGCAATCCTCCGTCTTGTGAACGCGCGAAAGGCGTTCACTGACGGCGAAAACTTCCTTGCAGATGCGCTGGAGAAGCAGACGAACGGACCGGCGCTGCCTGGCCGGCGTCTGCTGCGCAAGTTCCTGATTCGGGACGAACAGATCGCGGGGGTGCGAAGTTTTGTCGTGCAGCCGCGCGAGAACGCGTCGGCGCACAGGATCCTCTATCTTCATGGCGGCGCCTATGCTTGGGATCTGATTTCCGTGCACTGGAAGATCATCGAGGAACTCATCGCGCTCACCGGGGCCAGCGTCACCGTTCCGATCTATCCGCTGACACCGACGACGGGCTGGGAGGCGGCGCATGATGCGGTCAGGCGGGTCTATGGCCATCTGGCGGATAAGAGCGGCGCCGACACGATCACCATCATGGGCGATTCTGCAGGGGGTGGCCTTGCCCTGGCGGTCACGATGGCCTTGCGCGACGATGCACGCCCGATGCCGGGCTCCCTGGTGCTGTTCTCTCCCTGGCTCGACGTGAGCCTGTCCGATCCGGAACAACGCGCACTGGCTCCCCGAGATCCAATCCTCGCGCCGCCGGGACTTTTGGCGGCGGGAAGGGCCTATGCGAATGGTGTGTCCCCGCAGGATTCGCGCGTCAGCCCCCTGTTCGGTTCCTTCGACGGTCTACCGCCCGTCGCCATTTTATCCGGCACACGCGATCTCCTGAATAGCGACGCTCGTCGTGTCGCCCGCCGCGCTCCAAGGGTCGTACAGATGTTCGAGTATCCGGATATGCCCCATGTCTGGGTCGGCTTGCCTATTCCGGAGGCACATCAGGCCCTGCAGCAGGCCGCAAACTTCGTCGAGTTGAATACAGTCACTTCGCGCAGATCGTACCCTAGCGGCACGTGAAGGGGCGATTTCGACAGAGTTTTTCTGTCGTGGGCTGCTTTATCCTGACTTTTTAATCCGCCCAGCTTTGCTCTGTCCGGGTTGCCAGCGGGACGCTTCGCCTTGTCGAGGGCGGCGGCCGGGCGACATGCTTTGCCTTCCAGGGCAGGCCGCTTTGCACCTTCAGTTCAACACGTCGAACGAGAATGGAATTATCGCGGCGGGGCCGCTCGGGCTGGCGAGCATGCCGCCCCACCGATGTGGTCGCTAACTTGACCTACTGCCCTAGCGTACATGGTACTGCATCGGTCGCATAGGTTGCAGGGTCCAACTTGTTGTCCGTGGCGGTCACCTGTTCTGGGGCCAGCGGAGGTCTAGAGGCTCTAGGAGCCTAAAACGGAACGCTTTCGGACCGTTTGCGTTGACAACCCATGATGAAGGCGGCGACCAAGGATCTCGTGCTGCAGCCGCGCCCGGCCCAAGGCGGTCGGCCCACCCAGGACGTCGCCGCCAAGCTTGAGACTCACATCCTGAGCATCGCCCTTCAGCTTTTGTGCGCAAATGATCTGGAAGGCGCCACGATTGACGCGGTGGCCCAGGCCGCCCATGTGTCCAAGCGCACTCTCTATGCGAGGTTTCCGACGCGACAGGCCCTGTTTCTGGCTGTGTTGAACCACGCTGTGGAACTCCGGCTGGCGCCGCTGCGTCGGCCGGTGCTGGATGGAGACTGGCGTGCCGGGCTCGCCTCTCTGCTCTCGGAAATGCTCGAGGCGTCGGCGGAGACCGAACTCCGGGCCATCGAGCGCCTGCTGCTGTGGGCGCGGGATCACGATCCCGATCTGGTGCAATCCATGTTCGACCGTTCGAGCGCCCGGCCCGTGCGTGTCATCGCCACGATCCTCGGCGGGGCGGCGGATCGCCATGAGCTTGAGGCGCCCGACGTCGAGCGCATGGCCACCATTCTGTTTGAAGCCGCCGTCGTCGGCCCGCGTCGGCGGATGTTGTTCGGCGTCGACCCCAAAGAGACCGCCGAGGACCGTCGCCGCCATGTTGCCGCGGTGGTCGAGCTTTTACTGGGGGCCGCCTCGGCTCCTTCGCCTTTCCAACAGGAGTGTTCCGATGCCAACCTATGATGTCGCTGTCGTCGGCGCGGGCCATAACGCCTTGGTCAGCGCCTGCTATCTTGCCAAGGCGGGCAAGAAGGTGGCGGTGCTGGAACGCAGGCCGGTGATCGGCGGCGCGGCCTGCACCGAGGAAATGTTCGGCGGCTACAAGGTCGATATAGGCTCCTCGATCCATGTGCTTTTCCCGACCACGGGCATCATGGAGGACCTTGGTCTCGCCGAGCACGGTCTTGAATATATTGAGTTGGACCCATGGGGCTTTTACCCCATTCGGGGCACGGACAAGGCCATCACCTTCTACCGTAGCCTGGACAAGACCTGCGACAGCATTGCGGCGATCAATCCGCGCGACGCCGAAACATATCGCGAGTTCATGACCACCTGGGCCGACGTCCAGCGGCTGATATGGCCGGCGATGTCGGCGCCGCCCCAGATGGGACAGACGATCGCCTCTGTGATCAAGGCGGCCTTCTCCCGACCCGGGGCGGTGCGCACCGCGCTCAAGGCCGACGACCTCGTGCGCCAGGTTCTGATCGATTCCACCCGGCTGCTTGAGGAACTGTTCGAGAGCGAGGAATTGAAGGCCGCCCTGGTCTGGCTGGGGGCGCAGAACGGCCCACATCCGGACGCGGCCTCCAGCGCCACCATCCTGGGCCACTACGGCATGATCCACGAGGACGGCGCCTATCGCGCCATCGGCGGCTCGGGCATGGTCTCGGTCGCCCTGGGCCGCGCCTTCGAAGCCATGGGAGGGACGATCCTGACCAATGCGGAGGTGGAAAAGGTTTCGAGCCTCTCCTCGGCCGGCGGCGCCCGCTTCGAGGTCCGCGCCGGCGACCAGACCGTGCAGGCCAAGACCGTCCTGTTTGGATGCCACGTCCAGACCGCCTTGTTGAAGCTGCTTGATCGCGATCTGGTCGAGCCGAACCTGGTGCGCCGGCTCGAGGCGCTGAAGGTGATGAATGGGTCGGGCTTCATGGTGCGCCAGGCGGTTTCGGAATTGCCGGCGTATGCGGGCCAGGCGCTCAACACCCGTGGGGTGGGCGAATGCCATCACGGCATGCAGTTGCTGTGTCCCACCGTCGACACCCTCACGCGATCGATGAACCTGGGCCGTGTCGGCCGCACGCCCGACTATCCGCCGGTGATGCAGATGAGCTTCACCGCCGTCGATCCCACCCTGGCGCCCGAGGGCAAGCACCTGCTCTACAGTTGGTCCTCCTATCATCCCTACCATCTCGACGGTGAGAACTGGGATGACATCGCCGAGCGCGAAGCCGACAAGATCTGGGACGTGGTCTGCGAATACACCCCCAACATGAAGGGCAAGCTGATCGATCGCTACATCCAGTCGCCGCTGGAGATCGAGCGCCGGATCGGCCTCGTCCAGGGCGACGTCACCCATCTGGAAATGAGCATGGACCAGATGTTCGGTTTCCGACCCCTGCCAGACCTGGCCGGTTACAAGACAACGATCGACGGCGTCTATCTGACCGGCGCCAGCACCCATCCGGGCGGCGGCGTGTGGGGCGCCAGCGGACGCAGCGCGGCCAAGGTGCTGCTCAAGGATCTACGATGAAGGTCATCAAGACGCGCTGACGCAATTCAACCTGGGTCCGGCGGCGCCTCGCATCGCACTTCAGTTCCGGGGGTGTAGGGACAGTTTCGATCCAAGAGCGGGTCATAACGTGTCGGCGACCTGGGAAGCCCCTTTGTCGGGCGCTGATTCAGGCTGCGGCGCCAAGTCTGCCGGGTCTGTTGCGGCATCGAAGATCCCCAAGTCAGCCCTTCCCTGCAGTCTAGGCCTGGGCGCCCGCCAGCTGCGTGACCAGCGTTTGCACCCGCTCGCGGAGGTCGTCGACCTGACGCGGCCTCATGCCCGTCTTCCTTGAAAGTTCCGCGGGAATGCTTCGGGCGCGATCCCGCAGGGCGCACCCCAGCGGTGTCAGTGCGACGAGGACGCGGCGCTCGTCGTCGGCGTCGCGCCGCCGTGTGATGAGCCCGCTCCGCTCCATGCGTTTCAAAAGCGGGCTCAAAGTCCCGATGTCGAGATGGAGGCAGGCACGCAGTTTTCCGACGGACATCGGCGCCTGCGCCCACAATAGGAGCATAACGAGATACTGGGCGTAGGTGAGGCCCAGGGGTTCAAGAAGCGGCCTGTAGAGCCGCTGCATGAGGTTCGTCGCCGCATAGAGCGGAAAGCAGACCTGATGGTCGAGCCTGAGCAGGTCTTCCCCTTCGGCCGGATCGGTGTCTGGTTTCACCGCGTCTTCACAGAAAGCGCGACATCGATATTGCCCCGGGTCGCGTTCGAATAGGGGCAGACCTTGTGCGCCTCCTCGACGATCGCTTCGGCCGCCT
>JAEYAO010000095.1 GCA_023456105.1 Pseudomonadota bacterium
GAGCAGGACTTCGTCGTCAACGTCGGCGACCGCGTCTATTTCGACCTCGACAGCTATGAGGTGCGCCCCGAAGCTTTTCCGCGCCTGGACGCCCAGGCCCAGTGGCTGCAGCGCTATCCGGGCGTCACCGTGCGCATCGAAGGCAACGCCGACGAACGCGGCACCCGCGAGTACAACCTGGCCCTGGCCGCGCGCCGCGCCGAGGCGGTCCGCACCTATCTGATCAACCGCGGCATCCCGGCCGGCCGGATCGACACGATCAGCTACGGCAAGGAGCGGCCGATCGCCGAAGGATCGACCGAGGACGCGTTCGCCCGCAACCGCAACGCCCACACGGCCATCGTCTCGGGCGCCCAGCGCTGAGGCCCTGAGCCAGATGGAATGAAAGAGGCGTCGGCTCCGGCCGGCGCCTCTTATCGTTGCGGCGGCTTGTCGCAGACGAGGATGCACGGCTAGATCGCTTCCGAGGTTCGGGGGGATCGTCATGGATGTGGATGCGGCGGGCGGCATGGTGTCGGCGGGCTTGGTGGCCGGCGCGATCGAGCGACCAACGGGCCACGCGGGCGAGGCGGGCCATCGCTGCGCCGACTGCGGGGCGCAGGTGTCCAGCAAGTTCTGCCCGGAGTGCGGTCAGCCGGCGCATACGCACCGCACTCTGCTGCATCTCGGCGAGGAGTTGCTGCACGGCGTGATGCATTTCGACGCCCGCATCTGGCGCACCCTGCCGCTGCTGGCCTTCAATCCCGGACGGCTGACGCGCGAGTGGGTGCGGGGCAGGCGCACGCGCTATGTCTCGCCGCTGGCGATGTTCCTGTTCACAATTTTCGTCATGTTCTTCGCCCTGACCTTCGCCCCGCACCGCGAGGCGGGGGAGCAGCCGATGGCCGAGAGGATCGCCGAGCAGCGCCAGGAGTTGCAGGAGGCCGAGACGGCGCTGACGCAGGTCCGGGCCGACATGGCGCGGGAGAACGGCCCTATCGCCCAGGAAGCCCTGAAAGGCGCCGAGTTCCTGGTGGGGCGGGAGCGGGCGCGTCTGACCGGAATGGAGCAGGAGGCGCGCGACGGCCGGGCGGACGGTCTGAAGTCCGGCAGCTGGCAGGCCCAGATCAAGGACATGGCGGCCGAGAACAGAATCCAGGGCAAGGGCCTGGGCGCCTTGGTGGTCAAGAAGCTGCAGAACCCCGACCTGGCGCTCTACAAGCTGCAGCAGACGATCTACAAGTTCGCCTTTCTGCTGGTTCCGCTGTCCATTCCGTTCGTGGCCTTGCTGTTCCTGTGGAAGCGCGGCTTCACCCTGTACGACCACGGGGTGTTCGTTCTCTACTCGCTCACCTTCATGGCCATGCTGCTGATGGCGCTGGTGCTGGTGGGAATGATCCCGGGCCTGGCCGTGCCCGCCGCCTTTCTGGCGATGGCGGCGATCCCCGTTCACATGTTCGCCCAGCTGAAGGGCGCCTATGGGCTGTCGTGGTGGTCGGCGAGTTGGCGCACGCTTTTGTTGCTGCACTTCAGCAGCATCGTGGTGGGCCTGTTCGTGGCGGCGATCATCTATCTGGGCTTGGGGCACTGACGGCGCATCCCAAGCCTTGCCCGCGCCGCAAATCGGTGGGAGCAATCCAGCCATGATGAAGCTTTCCGTCTCTCCTCGCGTCCTCGCCTTGAGCGTCGTCGGCGTCTGCCTGATCGGCGGCGCGGTGGTCGCCCAGACCGCCCCCTTGCCGGCGATCCAGTGGGACGTGCGCCGCCTGGATCAGCTGGACCGCAATGTGCGGCGGCTGGAGCGGGCGCTGACCCAGCGCAACGCCGCCGGCGAGCCCGTGCTGGTGCAGCCGGACCCCGAGGTGGTGGCGCTGCAGGGGCGCGTCGCGGCCATGGACCAGCGGCTGCAGGACCTCGAGCAGACCTTTCGGCGGGTCAACGCCGACGGCGAGCGCCTGACCTTCCAGCTGGACGAGACGCAGCGGGCCAATGAGACCCTGCGCACCCGCCTGGCCCAGGCCGAGGAGCGGGTGGGGAAGTTGGAGACTGAAGCCGAACTGAACGCTCCCATCGTCTCCAACTCTCCTACGGGTGCGGCTTCGGGCGACCTGGCGGCGGCGGTGCGGCTGTTGGGGAGCGACCGGCCGCGCGCCGTGCGGGCGCTGGAGACGCTGATCGTGACCTGGCCCGAGGCGGCCGAGGCGCGCGAGGCGAATCTGCGTCTGGGCGACCTCAGCGTGCAGGCCAACGACCGCGCGAACGCGGTGTCCTATTACGCCGCGGCGCTGAAGGACTGGCCGAAGACCGCCTGGGCGCCCGAGGCGACGCTGAAGCTGGCGGACGCGCTGCTGGCCACCGACCGCAAGACGCAGGGCTGCGCCGCCCTGTCGGAGTTCACGCGCCGCTATCCCGATGCGCCGGCCGCCCTGAAGACCCGCGCCACCCAGACCCGCACCCGCGCGGCGTGCGCCGCCTGATCGAACCGGACCTCGAGACGAGGGTTCGCGGCCGGCTGGATGCGCGGCTGAGCCCGAACATCGACGCGCCGGTGTGCGTCGCCCTGTCCGGCGGCGGCGACTCGCTGGCGCTGCTGCACATGGCCGCCGGCTGGTCCAGGACGCGCGGGCGGCGGCTGCTGGCTCTCACCGTGGATCATGGTCTTCAGGCCTCCAGCCGCGACTGGACCGCCTTTGCGGGCGAACAGGCCCGACTTTGCGGCGCGGAGTGGCTGCCGTTGGTCTGGGAGGGCGCCAAGCCGGAGACAGGCCTCGCGGCCGCCGCGCGACTGGCGCGCCACCGCCTGATCGCCGATGCGGCCCGGCGGGCGGACGCTCGTGTCGTCCTGTTCGGCCACACCGCCGACGACGTGGACGAGTCCGAGTGGATGCGCGCGCGAGGCTCGACGCTGGGGCGGATGCGGGAGTGGTCGCCGTCGCCCGTGTGGCCGCAGGGGCGCGGGCTGATGCTGCTGCGCCCGCTGCTCGAGGCGCGGCGCGAGCCGCTGCGGCGCTGGCTGGCGGCGCGAGATCAGCCCTGGATCGACGATCCGGCCAACGACGATCCCCGTCAGGCCCGCGCCCGTGCGCGCCGGGCCTTGGGCGGCGACCCGCTGGATCGAGCCGAAACGCCCCTCCGCCCGCCCGCCGGAGACCCTCCCCACGCGGTCGAGGGCGAAGGATTTCGCTGCGGGCGAGGCGTCAGCCGCTATTCCCTGGCGACGGCGCTGGTCTGCGCGGGCGGGGGCGAGGCGCAGCCGAGGGGCGAGCGCCTGCAGGCGTTGCTGGAGCGGGTGAAGGCGGGCGAGGACTTCACCGCGACACTCGCCGGGGCTCGACTGGAGGCGAGCGGGCGGAACGTGCTCATCCTGCGCGAAGCGGGCGAACTGAGGCGGCGCGCGGCGCAGGCGTTGGCGCTCACGCCCGGGACGCCTGCGGTCTGGGACGGGCGGTTCGAGTTGCAGGCGAGCGGACCCGGCTGGTCGGTCGGAGCGGCGCAAGGACGGATGGCGCGGTTGGGACCCGCCGACCGCGCGCGCCTGTCCGAACTTCCCCCCGCGGCGCGGGCGGGGTGGCCGGTGCTGATGCGAGAGGAGGGCGCGCCCGTCCTGTCCGCCAAGGGCGTGACGGTGCGCGGCCTGACGGCGGAGCGGATGCGTCTAGCGTCGGGCGAAACGACGCATGAGGACGATCTGCGTTCGCCCGCAGATGGCGAAGGGTCTTGGAACCCCCTATGTCTTGGCGCAGAACACATGACCGGCGGCGCAGACGGCGCGCGCCGGACGACCGAGGACTTCAATGAACCTGCGTAATCTGGCGATCACCAGCGTCATCATCCTGGGGCTGCTGGCGGCCTATGCGGCGGTGTCGCAGGGCGGCGCCATGAACGGCGCGGTGGGCGGCCCCGGCGCCGCCGGCCGGCCCGAGACCATCACCTATTCCCAGCTGGTGCAGCGGACCCAGGCCGGCGACATCCGCGAGGCCACCATTCGCGGCGATCAGGTGACCGGCGTCTATCGCAACAACGGCCGCTTCACCGCCACCACCCCCTTCCCGAACGAGCAGCTGGTCGAGCAGATGCTGCAGTCGGGCGTCAACGTCGACGCCAAGACCACGCGCCAGTCGTGGTGGGCCAGCCTGCTGATCGGCATCCTGCCCATCGTGCTGCTGGTGGCGGTGTGGATCTTCTTCATGCGCCAGATGCAGGGCGGTGCGCGCGGGGCCATGGGCTTCGGCAAGTCCAAGGCCAAGCTGCTGACCGAGCACAAGGGCCGCAAGACCTTTGACGACGTCGCCGGCGTGGACGAGGCCAAGGAAGAGCTGACCGAGGTGGTCGAGTTCCTGAAGGACCCCGGCAAGTTCCAGCGTTTGGGCGGCAAGATCCCCAAGGGCGCCTTGCTGGTCGGCCCTCCCGGCACCGGCAAGACGCTGCTGGCCCGCGCCGTCGCGGGCGAGGCGGGCGTGCCCTTCTTCTCGATCTCGGGCTCGGACTTCGTCGAGATGTTCGTCGGCGTCGGCGCCAGCCGCGTGCGCGACATGTTCGAACAGGCCAAGAAGAACGCGCCCTGCATCATCTTCATCGACGAGATCGACGCGGTCGGCCGCCATCGCGGCGCAGGTCTGGGCGGCGGCAACGACGAGCGCGAGCAGACGCTGAACCAGCTGCTGGTCGAGATGGACGGGTTCGAGGCGTCCGAGAACATCATCCTGATCGCCGCCACCAACCGTCCGGACGTGCTGGACCCGGCGCTGCTGCGTCCCGGCCGGTTCGACCGTCAGGTCGTGGTGCCCAACCCCGACGTCTCGGGCCGCGAGCGCATCCTGCGCGTCCACATGAAGGACGTGCCTCTGGCCGCCGACGTCAACGTCAAGACCGTGGCGCGCGGCACGCCCGGCTTCTCCGGCGCGGACCTGGCCAACCTGGTCAACGAAGCGGCCCTGATGGCGGCGCGCAAGGACCGGCGCATGGTCACGCACCGCGACTTCGAGGACGCCAAGGACAAGGTGCTGATGGGCTCCGAGCGTCGCTCCATGGCGATGAACGAGGAAGAAAAGCGCCTGACCGCCTATCACGAGGCCGGCCACGCCATCGTCGCCATGAACGTCAAGATGGCCGACCCTGTGCACAAGGCGACCATTGTCCCGCGCGGACGGGCGCTGGGCATGGTGAGGCAGCTGCCGGAAGGCGACCGCTATTCCATGAAGTACCAGCAGATGATCGACCGCATCGCCATCATGGCCGGCGGCCGGGTGGCGGAGGAGCTGATCTTCGGCCTGGAGAACATCACCTCGGGCGCCAGCTCGGACATCGAGCAGGCCACCAAGCTGGCCCGCGCCATGGTCACGCGCTGGGGCTTCTCGGACAAGCTGGGCACCGTGGCCTACGGCGAGAACCAGGAAGAGGTGTTCCTGGGCCACTCGGTGGCGCGCAGCCAGAACGTCTCGGAAGAGACCGCCCGCATCATCGACGGCGAGGTCAAGCGCATCGTCGGACAGGGCTGGGACGAGGCGCGCCGCATCCTGACCGAAAAGGCGGGCGACCACGAAAAGCTGTCGCAGGCCCTGCTCGAATACGAGACCCTGTCGGGCGAGGAGATCAAGGATCTGCTGGAGAAGGGCGTTGCGCCGAACCGCGACGAGAACAACTTCCCCAACGCCGGTCCATCGGTCGCCGTGCCGGTGACGCCGGTCTCGGACGGGACCGAGATCGCCGTGCCGGTCGCCAAGCCCGCCGCGACCAGCGTGCCGACGGTGCACTGAGCCGCCGGTGAAGCTGGAAGACAGAGGGCGCGTCCTTATCGGGCGCGCCCTTTCTCTTGGGGATCGGGAGCCGACATGAGCCGACCGCTGGTCATGGGCATCGTCAACGTCACGCCCGACAGTTTCTCCGACGGCGGGCGCTGGGCGTCGGTCGAGGCGGCGGCGGACCATGCGCTGCGCCTGGTCGAGCAGGGCGCGGACGTGCTCGACATCGGGGGCGAAAGCACCCGGCCGGGCGCCGATCCGGTGGGCGAGGCCGAGGAGATCGACCGCACCGCGCCGGTGATCGAGCGCATCCGCGGGCGCTGGGACGGTCGCATCAGCATCGACACCATGAAGCCGAGGGTGGCGCGTGCGGCTGTTCGGGCGGGGGCCGGGATGTGGAACGACGTGTCCGCGCTCGGCCATGCGCCGGACAGCATGGGAGTCGCGGCCGATCTCGGCTGCGAGGTCGTGCTGATGCACATGAAGGGGGAGCCGCGCACCATGCAGGACGACCCCCGCTATGGCGACGTGGTGTCGGAGGTGCGCGATCATCTGGTCGCACGGGCGCAGGCCGCCATCGCAGCCGGCGTGGGTCGAGAGCGGATCTGGCTCGATCCCGGCGTCGGCTTCGGCAAGACCGTGCAGCACAACCTCGAGCTGACCGCACGGCTGGAGGTGCTGGCGGGGACCGGCTTTCCGGTGCTCTACGCCGCCAGCCGCAAGCGCACGATCCGGGCCGTCGACGAGACGGCGGTGGAGGCGGACGACCGGCTGGGCGGCTCCCTGGCGCTGGCGCTGGAGGCGGCGCGGCGCGGCGCCCGCATGGTCCGGGTCCACGACGTGCGCGAGACGGTGCAGGCGCTGAAGGTGCAGGCGGCGGTGGAGGCGGCCTTGCCCCGGTGAGCCGGACGGCGCATCTGGGCGCCATGTCCTGGCTCATGTCGATCAATCCGTGGCTGACGCTGGTCGTCGCCGGTCTGCTGGAAGTGCTGTGGGCGTCCGGCCTGAAGAACGTCGGGCCCAGCCGGCCGCTGACGTCGCTGGGCGTGCTGATCGCGCTGGCCGGCAGCATGGTCCTGCTGTGGGTGGCGACCCAGCGGCTGCCGATCGGCACCGCCTACGCCATCTGGACCGGGATCGGGGCGGTGGGCGCGGCCACCGTGGGCATCCTGGTCTATGGCGAGCCGGCGACGGCGGTGCGCCTTGTCTGCATCCTGCTGATCGTCTCGGGCATCGTCGGCCTGAAGCTGTTCTCGGGCGCGCACTGATGGGTGCGCTTCACCAGGGGCGGGTCCTTATCCTCGCGGGGTCGGACTCGGGCGGCGGCGCGGGCGTCCAGGCGGACATCAAGGCGGTGACGATGATGGGCGGGTTCGCCGCCACGGCCATCACCGCGATCACCGTGCAGAACACCTTGGGGGTGCACGGCGTGCATCCGCTGCCGCTGGACCTGATCGCAGCCCAGGCGCGCGCGGTGCTGGACGACATCGGGACCGATGCGGTCAAGACCGGCATGCTGGGATCGGTGGAAGTGGTGGAGACCGTCGCCGCCCTGCTGGACGAGGCGAAGGCGCCCGCCGTGGTCGATCCCGTCATGGTGGCCAAGGGCGGCCACCCGCTGCTGCCGGAAGACGCGGTGCAGGCGGTGGCCAGGCTGATGATCCCGCGTGCGGCGCTGCTGACACCCAATGCGCCCGAGGCCGAGGCCCTGACGGGGCTGGAGGTCGTCGATCTGGACGGCCAGAGACGGGCGGGCGAGGCGCTCTTGAAGCTCGGGGCGCGGGCGGTCCTGATGAAGGGCGGCCATGTGCCGGGTCCGGCCGTGATCGACCTGCTGCTGACCAGCGACGGCGAGACTGTGCTAGAGAGCGAGCGGGTCGAGACCCGCCACACCCATGGCACCGGCTGCACCCTGGCCAGCGCCTGCGCGGCGGGGCTGGCGATGGGGCGTCCGCTGGAGGTCGCGGTGGCGCAGGCCTGGGCCTATGTCGGCGAGGCCATCCGCCGCGCACCGGGCTTGGGCGGCGGTCACGGTCCGCTGGACCACGCCTGGCCGGTGAGAGGCTAGGTGGCCGCTTCGTTCGGCTGAGCCAGCACCACCAGGTTTCCGTCGGGGTCGCGCAGCCGCATGATGGTGGTGTAGTCGGCCGCCTCGAGTTCGGCCGTCACCAACCCCGCCTCTTCCAGCCGACCGCGTTCGCCGTCAATGTCATCGACGATCAGGGTCAGGGTGCCGGCGCCCGCGTGCTCGGGCTTTTCGTACAGCTGCAGGCCGCCGGAGCCGCAGTCCCACTCGTGCAAGCCGTCCATCGGCGCGGTGTCGTGATCGCGTCCGAAAAGCACGGCGAACCAGCGCGTGCTGGCGCTCAGGTCGCGGCAGGACAGGTTGGCGTAGACCTTGGCGATCGACATGGGACGTCCTTTCCTCTCCCGATCAACGAGGCGGACGCCTATTGGATGCGGATGAGCGAATCCCTCGAACAGCGGCTGGACGTCATCGTCCGCGCCGACCCCGACCTGATGATGGTGCTGGCAACCGTGCGTGGGCTGGACCTGCCGGACTGGCTGGTGTTCTCCGGCGCGGTCTATCAGTCGGTGTGGAACGCCCTGACGGGCCGGCCGGCGGGGCACGGGGTCAAGGATTTCGATGTCGGCTACTTCGACCCCGACACCTCGTGGGACGCCGAGGATGTGGTGATCCGGCGCACGGCCGCTGCATTCGAGCCGCCCTTGCGGGAGCGGGTCGAGGTGCGCAACCAGGCTCGGGTGCCGTTGTGGTTTCCCGCCAAGTTCGGTGAGGACTACGGTCCCTTGAACGGGACGGGCGAGGCGCTGGCCCGTTTCGTGGCGCCGGCCTTCGCGGTAGGAGTGCGGCTGGAGCGGGACGACGTTCTGACGGTGGTGGCGCCGTTCGGGATGGCGGACGTGTTTGACATGGTGATCCGGCCAAATCCGCTGCGGCCGCTGGCCAGGGACTGGCCGCGCGTGGTTGAGCGGGCGAAGGCGCGCTGGCCGGAACTGACGATCGTGGAGCCTTGAGGCGCTGAACCGCTAGTGCGCCTGCGCCCTGGAGAAGACGTTGATCACCAGGACTCCGGCCACGATGAGCCCCATGCCAAGGAGCGCCGCCGCGTCCACCTTCTGGCCGAAGCCCAGCCAAGCGATCAAGGTGATCAGCACGATCCCCGCGCCCGACCAAATGGCGTAGGCGACGCCGGTCGGAATGGTCTTCAGCACCTGCGACAGAAGGTAGAAGGCCACCGCATAGCCCACGGCCGTGATTACGGATGGGACCAGCCGTGTGAAGCCGTCCGACGCCTTCAGGGCGGTGGTGGCGACCACCTCGGCCACGATGGCGCCGGCCAGGAACAGATAGCCGTTCACGACGGGTCGGCCGGGCGGTCGAACCGCGCCTCCTCCGCCTTGTGCAGATACTGCTCGGCCACCATCCAGGCCTTGAACGGGCGAAGCGCGCCCAGGCACAGGGCGACCAGCACCGGCAGTGTGGTGAACAGATGCACCCACACCGGCGGCTGCACGGTGAAGTCGAAGATCATGAAGCCGATCATGCCGACCACGCCCACCGCCGACATGACGAAAAAGGCCGGCCCGTCCGCCGGATCGGCAAAGCCGTAGTCGAGGTGGCAGGCCGGGCAGCGGTCCCGCAGGGACAGGAAGCCCTTGAACAGTGGCCCTTCGCCGCAGCGAGGACAGCGGCAGCGCAGGCCGGTGGACAGGGAACTCAGGCGCGGATAGTCGCTCATGCCATCTTCAATGCGCCGAAAACCGAGAGGTGTCGCCAGGACCGATGGTCCACCCCCGAGATCAGATCGGCATGGCCATGATCTCCTTGTAGGCGTTGATCACCTGGTCGCGCACCGAGATCACCGTCTCCAGCGACGCCTCGGCCGAGGACAGGGCGGTGACCACGTCGATCAGATTGCCCTGACCCGAGATGGACTGGGTCATCTGGGTCTCGGCGGCGCGGGTCTGCTGCGTCATGTCCTGCATGACGTTCTGCACCATCTCGCCGAAGCCGCCGCCGGACGAAGCCAGCGTCGGTGCGCTGGGCATGGCGCCGCCCTGGATGGAGGAATAGGCGCGGGCGGCCATCAAGGGGTTCATGGGTCAGGCCCTCCGGTCAGCGCTTGATGAGATCGAGGGTGCGGCTTTCCATGGTCCGCGCCGTCTCGATCACGTTCAGATTGGCCTCGTAGGCGCGCTGGGCCTCGCGCATGTCCATGGCCTCGACCAGGGTGTCGACGTTGGGCCGCAGCACATAGCCCTGCGCATCGGCGGCCGGGTGGGTCGGGTCATAGTCCTTCTTGAACTCGCTCTGGTCCGGCCGGACTTGAGCCAGCGTCACGCCGGTCATGCCGTCCATCTCGCGCGCCTGGAACACCGGCACTTGGCGGCGATAGGGCTGGCCGCCCGGCGCGTCGGCGGTGGACTGGGCGTTGGCGATGTTCTCGGCGATCACGCGCATGCGCGACTGCTGGGCCTTGAGGGCGCTGGCGGCGACCGCCATGGCGTTGTTCCGGGGCGTGAGGGGATCGGGCATGGTTCAGGGCTTTCTCAGCTCACGCGCCGGGCTTCTTGGCGGCCAGGCGGATCATGCTCATCGACTTCTGGTAGAAGCCGATGGCGGCGTCGTAGGCCATGCGGCTCTCGGCCATCTTCAGCATCTGCTCCTCCATCACCACCGAGTTGCCGTCCATGGTGGTCTCCGAGTCCGGGGCCTTGGTCGGATCGTAGCGCAGGCTGGCGCCGGCGGGCGCGATATGGGCGGCGTTGGTGCGCGCCATCCGCAACCCTCCGCCGGTGCGCAGCGCAGCGGCGAAGTCGGTCGGCGCCTTCAGGTCTTGGGCGCCGTAACCGGGCGTGTCGGCGTTGGCGACGTTCTGGGCGATCACGCGCTGACGCTCGTCCAGCCAGCCGAGCCGGCCCTTGATCTGTTGCAGCAGCGGCAGGTCGGCGACGCCCATGACGGCCTCCGATGAGCGCGACGGCCGCGCCCGATAGGCAGAAAATGCCGCCTGCCTGGTTAACGGGGGGTTATCTCAACGGCTCGTTAACCCTGCTGGTTAACAGTGTGGGGCGACGCGCGGGTGCGCGACGGTCCACGACACGTCCGATGAACTTCCTTGATCTCGCCCGCGCCGTGTTCGGCCTGGCCTTCACCCTCGGCATCATCGGCCTGGCGGCCTGGGCGGCGCGCCGCTATGCGCCGCAGTTGCTGGCCCGGCTGCAGGTCCAGCGCGGCGAGCGGCGCCTGCAGGTGGTCGAGACCCTGGTGCTGGATCCCGCCCGCCGGCTGGTTCTGGTGCGGGTGGACGACGAGGAACGACTGATCCTGCTGGGCGAGGGGCGCGAGCTGATCGAGCCGCGCCAGATCGGCGGCGGCCAGGTCGGCGGCGGCCAGATCGGCGGCGGCAAGTGAAGCCCGCCCTGTTCGTTCGGCCCACGGGCGCCGAGCTGAAGCGTGCGGCGCTTCTGTCGCTGCTCACGACGCTGGTGTGCCTGGCTTGGCCGCTGGGGGCGTTGGCGCAGGAGGCGGCGCAGAGCGGATCGGCGATCAACATAGACCTGGGCACCGGCTCCGGGCTGACCCAGCGTGTGGTGCAGCTGGTCGGGCTGATGACCGTGCTGTCGCTGGCGCCGTCCATTGTCATCATGACCACCAGCTTCGTGCGGATCGTGGTGGTGCTGTCGCTGCTGCGGACCGCGCTGGGCATGCAGCAGTCTCCGCCGAACGCGGTTCTGGTGTCGCTGGCGCTGTTCCTGTCGGCCATCGTCATGGCTCCGACGTGGCAGGACGCCTATGATTCGGGCATCCGCCCGTTGCTGGACCAGCAGATGGAACTGCCCCAGGCGTTCGATGCGGCGTCAGAGCCGGTGAAGACCTTCATGCTGGGTCAGGTGGACCGGGCGGACCTGGCCCTGTTCACCCGCCTGAGCCAGGTGGAGGCCCCGGCCAACGTGCAGGAGCTGCCGCTGCGGGTGGTCACCCCGGCCTTCATGATCTCGGAGTTGAAGCAGGCCTTTTCGATCGGATTTCTCCTGTTCATTCCGTTTCTTGTGATCGATTTGGTGGTGGCCAGCGTGCTGATGTCCATGGGCATGATGATGCTGCCGCCGGTGGTGGTGTCCTTGCCGTTCAAGCTGATCTTCTTTGTGCTGGTGGACGGCTGGCGGCTGGTGGCGGGCAGTCTGGTGGAGAGCTTCCAGCGCGCGGCAGGCGGCGGCTGAGCCCCGCCCCGCAAGGGTTTGCGCCCGATCCGCACTTGCCAAGGCGACGCTTTTCCGTGTTGATCGGCAGGTCTCGCCCCGTGGGGGCGACTGCAATGGACAAATCCTCATGACCACTCAAGCCGAACTGATCGCCGCCGTCGCCAAGGACACCGGTGTGTCGCAAGGCGACGCCGGCAAGGTGCTGACCTCGATCGTCGAGAACATCCACAAGAGCCTGAAGGACGGCGGCGACGTCCGCATCTCGAACCTGGGCGTGTTCGACACCGCCGACCGCGCGGAGCGCGAAGGCCGCAACCCGGCCACCGGCCAGACCATCAAGATCGCCGCCTCCAAGGCCGTGCGCTTCCGCGTCTCCAAGCCGCTGAAGGACGCCGTGAACGGCTAAGGCCGATCCGGTCCGCCGGTGCGGATCGAACGTGCGTTTCGACGGGCGGGCGCCTTTTTCAGGCCCCGCCCGTTTCCTTTCGGAAGTCGTCCTTCATCGCGCCGACCCAGCCGACAAAGGTGTCCGCGCCGCCTGCCAGACCCGCAAAGTCGCCGGCGCCCGCCACGCCCGAGAGGCTGTCGTCCAGCGCCACGCGGATGGCGTTGGCCGAACGGGCTTTGGCGATGAACGGCGAATACTGGGCATGCAGGCGCTGCAGGGCCGGACGGTTTCCGCCCAGCGAATAGCCCACGCCCGCGCGGATCAGCCAGCTTTCCTCGACCGGCTTCAGCGGCGTGGGATCGGCGAACCGGTCGCCCAGGCGCGCTTCGTACAGGGCCGCGGCCTCGGCCCATTTCTGCTGCTTCCACAGGATGTCGGCCCGGACCTCGCGAGCCGGGGCGCTCTGATCCTTGTCCAGCACCTCCAGCGCGTGGTCGAAGCGGCCCAGGTCCATCAGGGCGCGCGCCTCCAGCGCCCTGCGCTCGGCGTTCATGGCGGTGGGCAGAAGGGTGGTGCGCGAGGACCAGATGGCCTGCAGCGCCTTCTCCGGCTGGCGGTCCATCAGATAGATGGTGGCGAGGTCGGTCGCGACCTGCGCCTTGGCCACGCCCTCCAGCCGCGCGTCCACCTGGTGCTTCAGCAGTTCGGCCGCCTGGTCCAGCAGGTCCACGTCGATCAGGCGTCGCGCCAGGCGGCGCACCATCTCGTCGCCGTCGGCCCCGACCGGCGTCAGCTCGCGGAAGTCGTAGAACAGAGCCAGCGCCTGCACGGGCTGCAGGCCATCGGCCGCGCCGTCCAGGAACAGGGCGCGGAAGGCGTTGGACTGGTCCGCCAGGATGTCGGATGCGCCCGGGATGCGCGACATCCGCTTGCCCGCGCTGCGAAGGGCGTCCAGCGCCTCGCGATAGCGGCCCTGGCGCAGGTAGATGTCGGCCAGCTTGCGGATCACGGCCAGTTCGGTCGCATCGCCGCGCCAGCGCCACTTCAGCTGCTCCAGCTGGGTCGCGGCTTCGTTGGCGGGCAGGGCGCCCTTGTCGAGCTCCAGCCCGATCACGCCCAGCTTGGCGGGGGTGGCGATCCCTTCAAGCGGCGCGCGCGCCACCGCCTTGTAGACCGCCAGCGCCCGGTCCTTATCCCCGGAAAGGTCGAACAGCCGGGCCTGCACCAGGCGCGCGGTCAACTGGTCGGCGGCGGGCGCCTGCTGGCTGAAGCTGTAGGCCAGAAGCTGTCGCGCGGCGTCCAGATCGCCGGTCTCGATGGCGGCCAGGGCGTGGGCGGCGCCGAAGCGGGCGCGCCATGCCTTGGGAAAGTCGTCGATGACCGAAGCGCCCGCCGCGAAGGCCGCGCGCGCGCCGGCCCAGTCGCCCTGGTTGGCGGCGATGTAGCCCAGCCAGACCTTGGTCGCCGGATCGGCGGCCAGCGCCGCGCCGGAAAAGTCGCTTTGCGCCTCCTCCAGTCGACCCACGGCGGCGCGCGCCGCGCCGCGCAGGCCGCGCACCTCCGGCTCGCCCAGCATGTTCGGCGTCTGCGCCACCAGGGCGTTCAGCACGCCCACGGCCTCGTAGTTCAGGCCCGACCCGACCAGGAACCGGGCGTAGGCCATGCGCGCCTCGATCGAGGCGCGGGGATCGTCCTTGGCCGCCATGATCTCGGCGCTTGCCGCGTCCTGCAGCCGGCGGTGGCGGGCGGTGAAGTCGTCTTCGCCCAGCTCGGACCATTCGGTGAGGATCAGACCGGGATGGTCGGCCTTCCTTGGCGCGTCGGCCGCGTGGTCGCCCGCCTCCAGCACCGCCGAGGGCGGCGACAACATCAGGCCTTCGGGGCGGCTCAGCGTCACCAGGTCGCCGGCGGCCTCGACCTGAAGGTCGTCGGTGGAGGTCTCGACGGCCAGCCCCTGCGCCGTCGGGATCAGCGACAGGTCGATGGTGCGGCGCGCCTCGGACAGGCCCTTGCCGGGCGCGAGCGCGGTGACGGCGGCGAAGCGGTCGCCGACCAGCGGGTCGGTCAGCCACACCGCCTTGGTGGCCCCGGCCATGCGCGCGACCAGCGTCGCCGATCCATCATCCGAGCGCCCCACCTCGACGCCCGAGGTGCCAGCGGGCGAGCCGCCGATGGTCACCGTCCATAGTCCGCCTTCGCCTTGGGCCGTCGCCGCCAGACCTTCGGGCGCGGCGATCCTAATCACGGAGTAGTCGGGTCCGGCGGCCCACCGCGCGTCCCGGGCCGGGCCCAGGTCCTTGGCGCCGGCCAAGTCCATCTTCGCGGCGGCGTCGAACACGATCCACACCGCCTCGCCGCGCCGGAACACGGCCGCCCCGACGGGCGCGCTCCAGCCGAACGACAGCACCGTCTCGTCCGGCGAGCTGACGGCGCGCACCGGCACCACCGCCTGGACCGCCGGCCTGGCGGGCTGCTGCTCGCTCTCCGGCGCCTTGCCGGGCGCATAAAGGTTCAGCCACACCGCGCCGTCGGCCACACCCGAACGGGCCTCCGCGCCCTCCGCCAGGGTGATGACCAGTTCGGTGCCGCCCCGCACGGCGCGGGTCTCCACCGCCTTCACGCCTTCAGGCGGATCCACCCGAAGACGCGACACGTCCGGGGCGGCGGTGGTGCCCATTCGGACGACGACCCGCTCGCCCTCGCGGCGCACCTGCGAGCGCCCGCCGATCACCCCGCCGAACTCGACGCGGGTGAAGGCATCGTTGCGGCCGATCTCCACCGACAAGGGAGCGCCGGCGCGCGCCGTCTCCTGTGCGAAGACCGGCGAGATCGGGGCGAGCGCGACGGCGCCGGCCGCGGCGGCGGCCACGGTCGTCTTCAGCAGGCGCTGGCTATGCGGGGCCCCGGACATCGCGAGGAACCCTTGGCGACAAGCCCTTTAATCGCGGTTAACTGAACACGGGCTTCGCTCAGAAGTAGCGTTCGCCGATCCTCAGGGTGTCGCCGGGGGCCACGGGCGTGGCGCTGGTCAGGGGGTGCGCCTGTTCGACCGTTTCATCCGCGCGCTTGATGAACACCCGGCGGGTGTTGGCGCGGTAGGTGAAGCCGCCGGCCGTGGCGGCGGCGTTCATCACCGTCAGGCCCGCCGCATAGGGGTACTCGCCCGGCCGGTTGACCTCGCCCAGGATGTAGAAGGGCCGGTGGTTCACCACCTCGGCCGAGACGCGGGGCTCGTGCAGATAGCCGTCCCGCAGGGCCGCGGTGACGGCGTCCCGGAACTCGGCCACCGTCAGGCCGCCCGCCCGCACCTCCCCGATCAGCGGCAGGGAGGCTGCGCCCGCGCCGTCCACCACGAACGTCCCGCTCAACGCCTCTTCGCCGAAGACGGTGACGCGGACGCGGTCGCCCGAGCCGAGGCGGTACTCGGGAACGATGCGCTCGGCCTGTTGCGGCGTGGTCAGGGCCGTAGCCGCCACCGGTGCGCCGACCGCGAGGATCAGAGCGATCATCCACGCAGCCACTGATTGCGTTTTCATCTTGAGCCCCCCGACCGTTAGTGCACCATAATCCGGGTCGCGCGCGCCAGCCAAGGCGTGACGCTGCAGGCCGGCGGGGGCGGGCGGAATGGGGGCAAGGAACGGGCTGCTCGCCGTGGCGACGGTTCTGCTCGCGACGTGGGCGACGGACGCAGGCGCGCAGTCCGGCGGTCGAACAGACCTGTTTGCCCGCGATCGGGGCATGGCCGTGCGCGATCGTCCGCAGCCGGCCTATCAGCCTGTGGGCGCGCGCCTGGGCGGCTTCGTCCTTCATTCCCGGGTGGAGGCCGCGACCGAGTTCGTCGACAACCTGTACGCCGCGCCCGACGACCCCGTCGCCGACAGCCTGATGCGCCTCTTGGTCGGGGCGTCGCTGCGGTCCGCATGGTCGCGGCACGCGATGAGCGTCACGGGAGAAGGCGTGGCGCGCCGCCACGCATCGGAGAGCCGCGAGGACAGCACTGAAGGTGTGCTGGATGTTTCGGGCCGTCTGGACTTGACGCGCGATATGGATGTGGATCTTGGCGCCCGGCTGTCGCGGCGGGCCGAACCGCGCGGGGCGGTGGACGCGCCGGACGTCAGCGCCGAGCCGATCAGGGTCGAGGCGCGCGAGCTGAATCTCGAGGCTCGCCGCGTCGTCGGCCGTTTCCGCACCACCCTGCGCGCCGAGCATCGCACGTTCGACTTCCACGACGGCGAGACGGAAGCGGGCGACGAGATCGATCAGGATCACCGCGACCGGGCGGTGTCGCGCCTCAGCGCGCGGGCGGACTATGCGGTGACGCCCGCGCTCGCCCTGTTTGTGCAGGCCGCGACGAACCGGCGAGACTACCGGCGCGCAGAGGGGCGCGACTCGGCCGGCGTCGAGGCTCTGGCCGGGGTGGATTTCGAACTCGGGGCGCTGGTCCGCGCGCAGGTCGCGGCGGGTCATGTGCGTCAGGCCTTCGACCATCCCGGCGTGAGCGACATCGAGGGTCCGGCCGCCAGCGCCCGTGTGGAGTGGTTTCCGACGCCGCTGACCACCGTCACCCTGACCGGCGACCAAGTGGTGGAGGAGGCCGAGCGGGTCGGCGCGGCCGGCGCGCTGACCCGCCGTGTGGGCGTGGCGTTGGATCATGAACTGCTGCGAAACCTGATCCTGAGCGCGCGCCTGGGATGGCGCGGCCAGGCCTTCAACGACGTGGATCGGGAAGATCGGCGGTTCACAGCCGCAGTTGAAGCCGTTTATCTGATCAACCGACGCTACGGCGTCAGCCTGACGGCCAGCCGTGAGTCGCGGTCGTCGCGAGGGCGGGCGGCGGGAACGGGGTTCGAGGTCGCTCGACTGGCGGGGGCGCTGGTCGCCCGGTTCTGACCGGTGGGCTTGGGGGGAGAAGGATGGACGCAAGGTCGGAAGCGCCGGCGGGCTGGCGCGGCGCGATCGGGGAGGGCGTGGACCCGCATCGGCTGATCGGCGTCGTGCGTCGCCGCTTGTGGCTGGCGGGCGCCGTGTTCCTCCTGGCCGTGGTGGCGACCATGGCGGCGATCGGGATGCAGCCGACGCTGTATACGGCGGCGGCCAGCCTGACGATCGACACGCGCAGGGCGCGGGTGGTGGATACGGAAGCCGTGCTGTCCGGGCTGACCGCCGAAGCGGCCGTGGTCGACACCGAGGTCGAAATCCTCCGATCGCGTCAGCTTGCGGAACGGGTCGTCGACGCTCTTGGCCTGATCCATGATCCGGAGTTCGCAGCCTCCACGTCCCCGCCATGGTTCGGCGATGCGGACAGGCGCGCGACCCTGGTCGACCCGCAGGCCCGTAAGGAGCAGGTGATCGACGCCGTGCTGGAAAGGCTCCGCATCGCACGCATGGGCGGGACCTACGTCATGCAGGTCGCGTTCGAGTCGCGCGATCCGGCCAAGGCCGCGCGGATCGCCAACGCCTTCGCAGACCAGTACCTGCTGCAGCAGCGGGAGACCAAAGGCGACGCGACGCGCCACGCCAACAGCTGGCTGACCGAGCGGCTGACGGCCCTGCGCGTCGAACTCGAGGCGGCGGAGGGCGCGGTGGAGCGTTACCGCGCGGACAACGGCCTGCTCAGCGCCGAGGGAGCAACCCTGACCGAACAGGAAATCTCCGCCTACAATCAGCAGCGCGCCACGGCCCGCAGCCAGCTGGCCGAGGAGGCGGCGCGGCTGCGTACCGCACGGACCCAGCTGGCGCGCGGGTCCAGCGGCGAGGACGTGGGCGAGGCGCTGCAGTCGCAGGTGGTCCAGCAGCTGCGCGCCCGCCGGGCCGAAGCCTCCGCCCGCGTGGCCGAGCTGTCCAGCCGCTACGGCGAGCGCCATCCGGACATGGTGCGGGCGCGACGCGAACTGTCGGACGCCGACGAACAGATCGAGGCGGAGATTCGCCGCATCGTCTCCAACCTGGAGGCCCGGGTGCAGGTCGCGCAGGATCGGGCGGGGGCGGTGGACGCCAGCCTGGCTGAGGCGCGCCGCACCCTGGCGGTCGACAACGCCGCGGGCGTCCGCCTGAACGAGCTTGAGCGTCACGCCGACTCGGTGCGGACCCTCTACCAGAGCTTCCTGGCCCGCTTTCAGGAGACCAGCGCCGCCGAGGGCGCCGAGCAGTCGGACGCCCGCATCGTCTCGCGCGCCCGCACGCCGTCCGAGCCCTCGTCGCCGAACACGCCGCTGCTGCTGGCGGGCGGGCTCGTGGCGGCCCTGATGCTGGCTCTGGCGGCGGTGGGGCTGTCCGAGATGCTGGATCGCGGCCTGCGCCATGTGGAGGACGTGGAGCAGAGGCTGGGCAAGCCGAGCCTGGGCCAGGCGCCGCTGCTGCGGTCGGTGGCGGAAAAGGCGGACCGGGGCCTGGCGCCTGCGGACTATGTGCTGAAACGGCCGCTGTCGCCGTTCGCCGAGGCGTTTCGGACCATGCGGGCGGCCATCCTTCACTCAAGGCCGGGCCGCAAGGTTCAGGTGGTCGCCCTGTGCTCGGCCCTGCCCGACGAGGGCAAGTCCACCACCGCGCTGAGCCTGGCGCGTATCTCGGCCCTGGCCGGCGGAAAGGTCGTGCTGGTGGACTGCGACCTGCGCCGGCGTGCGGTCGCCCGCATGCTGCGGATCGAGCCCGAGCTTGGGCTGCTGGAGGTGCTGGAGGGATCAGCGACGCTTGAGGCGGCGCTGCGGCTGGACGAGAGCTCGGGCGCCTGGGTCCTGCCGCTGGCGCGGGGCGGCGCCACGCCGCGCGACGTGCTGGGCGGCGCCGAGATGGAGGCGGTGACGGCGCGGCTTCGCGAGGCGTTCGACCTGGTGATCCTGGACACGCCGCCGCTGCTGGCGACCAGCGAGGCCAGGGTCCTGGCGGCGCGGGCGGATGCGGCGGTCCTCTTGGCGCGCTGGCGGCGCACGCCCGATCGGGTGGCGGCGAGCGCGCTCAGGATGCTGGAGCATTCGGGCGCGGCGGCGGTGGGCGTGGTGCTGACGCAGGTCGACATGAACGCCCAGGCCCGACACGGCTATGGCGACATCGACTACGACTACGCCGACTACGTCGCCTTCGCTCGGCCGCGGGCGGACTGACGCCTGCGCCGCGCCTGGCGGATGTCGGTCCAGATCAGCGGCAGGAGGCTCCAAGGCTCGACGCAGTAGCGATGAAACAGGCGTTTGGGATCGTGCAGAAGGCGATACAGCCATTCCAGTCCAGCCCGGCCCATCCACCGGGGCGCCGCGCTCTGGACGCGGGCCTCGTAGTCGAAGGCGGCGCCGACCGACAGGATGGTGCAGTTGGGCAGGCGATCCAGGTTCTCGGCGATCCAGCGCTCCTGTCGGGGCATGCCCATGCCGACAAACAGGATGTGCGGCTGGAACCGCTCCACCTCGGCCAGCACCCGGGCGTTCTCGGCCGCGTCGGGCCGAGCGTCGAAATAGCCGGACAGGGTGCGGATGTCGGCGTGGGGATAGGCCAGCGACAGCTTCGCCTGGGCGGCTGGGCCCACATGCGGAGCGCCGCCGATCGCCATGACGCGCCAGCCCAGGCGGTTGGCCAGGCTCCAGAAATGATCGCGCCAGTCCAGATAGGTGCAGCGGTGAAACGGCCGGCTGTGCAGGCCCAGTGCGCGCGCGAACCAGATCAGCGGCGTGGAATCGATCTCGACCAGATCGGCGCGCTCGTAGAAGCGGGCGATGTCGGGGTGTTTCTGCAGCAGGTGGAGGCTGTGCAGATTGTGGTTGGCCACCACGGTCTTGCGTCCGGCCCCGACGGCGTTCCGGACGTGGTGCAGCACCTCCTCCGGGCGGACGAGGTCCATCGGCTGGCCCAGGATGCGGACGCGTTCGCCCTCGCGGCGTTCCTTGCGAAACGGCTGGCGCGGCGCGGCGCGGCGCTCGCGGGCGGGCAGGGCGAGGGGCTTTGTCATCGCCAGGGAGATAGCGCTGCGCGGCTCAAGGCCGAGTAAGCGCACAGCGTTAACGGCGCCTGCGAAAAAGATGACGCTTTTTGCGGTGTCGCCCTGTTGACCCGCCCTGCGGCCTGCCTTAGAGGTCCGCGCCTTCCCGATGACGACGCCGCAAGGCGACGCCGACGGGGCCCAGATGGCGGAATTGGTAGACGCGCTGGCTTCAGGTGCCAGTGGCTTAACGGCCGTGGAGGTTCGAGTCCTCTTCTGGGCACCATCTTTCAGACGGCGTCGCATCCTCGGGTGCGGCGCCGTTGTTGTTTCCGGCGCGGTTTCGCCAGAACCGCCCTGCTCATATATGATCGCGCGATGACCGTTTACCTGCACGAAGGCGACCTGCCCGACGACCTGGACCTGGGGCCGGAGGTCGCCATCGATTCCGAGACCATGGGCCTGCGCTTTCGCCGCGATCCGCTGTGCGTGGTGCAGCTGTCGTCGGGCGACGGGAACGCCCACGTCGTGCGCCTGCGCCGGCCGGCCTACGATTGTCCGAACCTGAAGCGGCTTCTGGCTGATCCGGGCGTGCTGAAAATCTTTCACTTCGGCCGCTTCGACATCGGCATGTTCCAGCTGCATCTCGGGGTCGAGACGCGGCCGGTCTATTGCACCAAGATCGGCTCCAAGCTGGCGCGCACCTACACCGACCGGCATGGGCTGAAGGACGTGGTGCGCGAACTGGCGGGCGTGGACCTGTCCAAGGCGCAGCAGTCCTCGGACTGGGGCGCCGAGACCCTGATGCAGGCGCAGCTGGACTACGCAGCTTCCGACGTGCTGCACCTGCATGTGGTCAAGGCGCGGCTGGACGCCATGCTGGAGCGCGAGGGCCGCACCGAGCTTGCTCGCAAATGCTTCGACTTCCTGCCGACCCGCTCGGCGCTCGATCTCGCCGGCTGGGACGAGATCGATGTGTTCGCCCACAGCTGATCCCATGAGCGAGGCGGAGCGGCGCAGCATCGAGGCGGACGAGGCGCGGGTCGCCCGCGAGGGCGATCGCTGGCGCGCGCGCTCGCGCCGCATCCGCTTCTATCGCCGCGTGCTGCCGGTGCTGATCCTGGTGGTGGCGGGCTCGGCCCTGACCTGGACCGTGTTCCGCACGGTCATGTCCGGCGTCGAGCGACGGGCGAGCCAGAGCCAGGAGATCCGCCTCGACAATCCCATGTTCCACGGCCAGGACGCGCAGGGCCGCGCCTTCCTGGTGGGGGCGCAGGGCGCGGTCCGCGATCCAGCCACCGGCCATTTCCGCCTCGTGGGGCCTGTCTTGAGGCTCAATCTCGGGGGCCGCAAGGTGACGCAGATGACGGCCGACGGCGGCACCTATGACGAGGCGCAGCGCAAGGTCATCATCGGCCCGAACGTGCGCATCTCGGACGGCGGCTCGGGCTTTACGCTGACCACGCCCGAAGCTGTGGTCGACACCCGCACCGGCGTGGTGACGGGCTCAAAGGGCGTGCAGGGGACCGGCCCCCTTGGAACGATCAACGCTTCGTCCTATGCGATCCATGATCAGGGCGAACGCGTCGTCTTCCAGGGCGCGGGCGACAACAAGGTGAGGGGCGTCATCAACCCCTCAGGCTCGGAGAGTTGAGGATGGCGACGACAATCAAGGCGATGGCGGCGACGGCCGCTCTGGCGCTCCTGGCTCTGCCGACCACCGGCGACGCCCAGTCGGGCGCCTCTCGCCAGCCGATCGCCTTCGGGGCGGATGAAGGCGAGTACACGACCACGGGCGCCAGCCTGCGCGGTCGGGCCGAGGTCGTGCAGGGCGGCAACCGCCTTCGCGCCGACGCCATGACGCTGACGCGTTCGTCCGGAGGCGACCTGCAGCGGGTGGAGGCGAGCGGCACGGTCTATCTGGTGACGCCTGAGCAATCCATGCGCGGGGATCGCGCGGTCTATACGCCCGACACGGGCGAGGTGGTGGTGACGGGCGACGTGATCCTGACCCAAGGCCAGAACGTGCTGACCGGCGGCCGGCTGGTCTACAACGTCAACACCGAGGCCGCCCGCATGGAGGGCGCGCCGCGCGGCGCGGCCGGCCGTCGGGTCCAGGGCGTCTTCTATCCCGAAGGGACCAACTGAGCCCCTCGGGTTCGGTCCGGATCGCGCTTGGCCCGCAAGGAACTGTCAGCCCTGAACCTGGACGACCGCGCGGTCCCTGAGCCGGCGGTCGAGCCCGCGCCTGCGCCGCCGCCTCGAGGCCTGAGGGTGCGCAGCATCGCGCGCGCCTTCGGCCAGCGCCAGGTGGTGCGCGACGTGTCCCTGACGGTGCAGCGCGGCGAGGTGGCGGGCCTGCTGGGCCCGAACGGCGCGGGCAAGACCACCTGCTTCTACATGATCACCGGCCTGATCCCGCCGGACAGCGGCACCATCCACCTGGATGGTCAGGACATCACCGCCCAGCCGATGTACCAGCGCGCCCGCATGGGCCTGGGCTATCTGGCGCAGGAAGCCTCGATCTTCCGCGGCATGACGGTGGAGCAGAATGTCCGCGCGGTGGTCGAACTGCACCACAAGGGCGACAAGGCGATCGAAACCGAAACCGCGCGCCTGCTGGAGGAGCTGCGGATCGACCATCTGCGTCACGCGCCGGCCACCGGCCTGTCCGGCGGAGAACGCAGGCGGGTCGAGATCGCTCGCGCCCTGGCGGGCCGGCCGTCGTTCATGCTGCTGGACGAGCCCTTCGCCGGCATCGATCCTCTGGCGATCGCCGACATCCGCACGGTGATCCGCTATCTGGCGGGCGAGGGGATCGGCGTGCTGATCACCGACCACAATGTGCGCGAAACGCTGGACATCATCGACCGCGCCTCGATCATCTCGGCCGGCTCGGTGCTGTTCGAGGGCACGGCCGACGAGGTGGTGAACGATCCTGAGGTGCGCCGCGTCTATCTGGGCGATCTCTACGGCTGAGATTCCATCTGCCGTCCGGGGCGGCGGTGGTCTAAGACACGGCCATGAGCGACATCGACCCGAGTCTCGACGGCCCTCCCTGGGACGAGGACGTCGTCGAGCGCGACCAGAACACCGACGACATGTTCGGCGCTCCGCCTGCGCCTGCGCCTGCGCCTGCGCCCGTCGTTGCTGCTGCGCCTGCGCCCTCGCCTGTCGCCCCGCCCGAGCCGGCATCCGACGCCGCCTATCAGGTGTTGGCCCGCAAATACCGGCCGCGCACCTTCGAGGACCTGATCGGGCAGGAGGCCATGGTCAGGACCCTGACCAACGCCTTCGCCACCGGCCGCATCGCCCACGCCTTCATGCTGACCGGCGTGCGCGGGGTGGGCAAGACCACCACCGCGCGCCTGCTGGCCCGCGCGCTGAACAACGAGACGGACGTCATCAGCAAGCCGTCGCTTGAGCTGACGCCAGGCGGCCGGCACGACGCCGCGATCATGGCCGGCCAGCGCATGGACGTGATGGAGATGGACGCCGCCTCGCACACGGGCGTGGGCGACATCCGCGACATCCTGGAAAGCGTCCGCTACGCGCCGGTCGAGGCGCGCTACAAGGTCTATGTGCTCGACGAAGTGCACATGCTGTCGAACCAGGCCTTCAACGCCCTGTTGAAGACGCTGGAGGAGCCGCCGCCCCACGCCAAGTTCATCTTCGCCACCACCGAGATCCGCAAGGTGCCGGTGACCATCCTGTCGCGCTGCCAGCGTTTCGACCTGCGCCGGGTCGAACCCGAGGTGTTGGTGGAGCATCTGGGACGCGTGGCGGACCGCGAGGGGATGCGGATCGAGCAGGAGGCCCTGGCGCTGATCGCACGCGCGGCCGAGGGCTCGGTGCGCGACGGCCTATCGCTGCTGGACCAGGCGCTGGTGCAGGGCGAGCGGGGGCAGACGGTTCAGGCCGCGACCGTGCGCGACATGCTGGGCCTGGCCGACCGCAGCCAGACCATCGCCTTGTTCGAATCGATCATGGCCGGCCGCACGCCCGAGGCGCTGGAGAGCTTCCGCACCCTATACGGCTACGGCGCCGATCCGGTGCAGGTGACCAACGACCTGCTGGAGCACTGCCACGCCGCCTCGGTCGCCAAAATGCTGGGGCCGCAGGCGACACGGCTGCCCAACGATCAGGCGCAGAAGCTGGCGGCGCTGGGCGCGGCCATTCCCGCGGCGACGCTGTCGCGGACTTGGCAGATGCTGCTCAAGGCGCTGGACGAGGTGCGGCGCGCCCCCAATCCATCGGATGCGGTGGAGATGGCCATCGTCCGTCTGGCCTACGCCGCCGACCTGCCGGGACCGGAAGAAGCGCTGAAGCGGCTGCAGTCGGGCGAGCCTCTGGGTGGGGGCTCCGGCGGCGGCTCAGGCGGCGTGCCGAGAGGCGGTGGGGGAGGCGGCGGCGCCTCGGCGCAACTGGCGCCCCGCCCTGTGGTTCAGCCCGCCCTGCCCAATCCGCAGACGTTCGAGCAGGTCGTCGCCCTGATCGGCGAGAAGCGCGAGATCGGCCTGCAGATGGATGTGGAGCGGTTCGTGCGGCCGGTCGAGTTCCAGCCCGGCCGCATCACCTTCGAGCCGGTCGAAGGCGCGCCCGCCAATCTCGCCACCCGCCTGAACGCCCGTCTGCGCGAGTGGACCGGTCGTCCATGGTTCGTGGTCGCCAACGGGCAGGGCGGCGGCGAGACCCTGATCGAGCAGCAGAAAAAGGCTCGTCTCGCCGAGCGCGCCGAGGTCGAGGCCGACCCCTTCGTCAAGGCGATCCTGGAGGCCTTTCCGGGCGCCAAGGTGGGCGAGATCCGCACGGTCGCGCCGACGGTGGTGACGCCGGAAATCCCGGACGCGGCCGACGACGACGACGACTGAACGTCTTCCTCCCTCTTCGGGGAGGGAGAAGCCCCTGTCGCGACGCCGCCACCCGCATTATCTATCGGCGCATGAAAGACCTCCCCCAACTGATGCAGCAGGCCCAGGCGATGCAGCAAAAGCTGCAGGACGCCCAGGCGAAGATGGCGGAAACGACCGCGCAGGGCACGTCCGGCGGCGGACTGGTGACCATCGCGCTGAAGGGCCCCGGCGAGATCACCTCGGTCCTGATCGACGACAGCCTGCTGAAGCCGGGCGAAGGCGAGATCCTGGCCGACCTGATCACCGCCGCACACGCCGATGCGCGGCGCAAGCTGGACGAGGCCAACTCCGCCCTGATGCGCGAGGCGGCGGGGCCGATGGCGGGGATGAACATCCCGGGCATGCCCAAGCTCTTCTGATGGCCGCATCCGCCGGGCCGGAGATCGAGCGGCTCATCTCCCTTCTCGCCAAGCTGCCGGGGCTGGGGCCCCGCTCGGCGCGGCGTGCGGCGCTGGCGTTGCTGAAGCGGCGCGAGCAGTTGCTGGTCCCTTTAGCCGCCGCCATGGCCGAAACGGCCGAGCGCGTGGTGTCCTGCTCGGTCTGCGGCGCGCCGGACACGCGCGACCCGTGCGCCATCTGCGCGGACGGGGCGCGGGACAACGGCCTGATCTGCGTGGTCGAGGAGGCCGGCGCCCTGTGGGCCATGGAGCGCTCGGGCGCGTTTCGCGGCAAGTACCATGTGCTGGGCGGCCTGCTGTCGGCGCTGGACGGCGTGGGGCCCGAGCATCTGCGCATCGCCGAACTGGTCGGACGGGTGAGGGGCGGGGGCGTGCGCGAGGTGGTGCTGGCCCTGCCGGCCACCGTCGATGGCCAGACCACCGCCCACTATGTCGCCGAGCGGATCGCGGGCGACGAGGTCCAGGTCACGTCGCTGGCGCGCGGCGTGCCGGTGGGGGGCGATCTGGACTGGCTGGACGACGGCACCATCGTGCAGGCCCTGCGTGCGCGTCGTCCGGCCTGAAGGCTGTTCGAGGCGGGCGACTCCCTTTAGGAACGGACGGTGAACGTCGCGCGATGCGACCGTCTTCGTCGCAGGCGGCGGCGATCGTGGCGTTCGCCTGATCCCCTGTCGGAGCCTCCATGCCGATCGACCCCTTCATGATCCTTGTTCTTCTGGCGTCCGGGGCCGCGGCCGCCTGCGCGGCGTGGGCCGCCCTGTCCGCCCAGCGCGCCACCCGCATCGCCGAAGCGGCGGGCCAGGATGACCGCGCCTCCGTGGCGCTGGCCCGCGAGATGGCCGCGCTGCGCGGCGAGTTCGACGCCAAGGCCGCGACCCAGCGGCTGGAGCTGTCCCAAGCGCTGAACGGCCTGTCCGACAGCCTTGACCGGCGCATCGGCGCCCTGACGACGAACTTCGACACCCGCCTTCAGGCCTTTGCGGAGTTGCAGAAGAAGTCCGGCGACGATCTGGCCGAGAGCCAGCGCCAGCGCCTGAACGAGACCAAGGCCGCCGTGGACCGGCTGGTCGAGACGCTGAGCCAGCAGCAGGTCGAAGGCCGCAAGGCCATGGGCGAGGAGCTGGAGAAGGTCCGCACCGTGGTCTCCGGCAACCTCGAGACCCTGCGCAAGGAGAACGAGGCCAAGCTGGAGCAGATGCGCGTCACCGTGGACGAAAAGCTGCAGGGCACGCTGGCCGAGCGGCTGGGCGAGAACTTCAAGCTGGTGTCCGAGAGGCTGGACACGGTGCACCGGGGCCTTGGCGAGATGCAGACCCTGGCCACCGGCGTCGGCGACCTGAAGCGAACCCTGTCCAACATCAAGGCGCGCGGGTCATGGGGCGAGGTGCAGCTGGGCGCCCTGCTGGACGACATGCTGACGCCCGAACAGTTCGGCCGGCAGGTCCGGGTGCGCGACGACAGCCGCGAGGTGGTGGACTACGCCGTCTATCTGCCCGGCTCGACCGAAGGAAAGCGGCTGATCCTGCCGCTCGACTGCAAGTTCCCGCACGAGGACTACGACCGGCTGCTGACGGCGCAGGACGCCGGCGATCCGGTCGCCGTCGAAACGGCCGCCAAGGGGCTGGAGCGGGCGCTGCGCATCCAGGCCAAGAGCATCCGCGACAAATACGTCCATCCGCCCGAGACGACGCCCTTCGCCATCATGTACCTGCCGACCGAGGGGCTGTTCGCCGAGGTCATCCGCCGGCCGGGCCTGGCCGGCGCCCTGTCGGCCGAGTTCTCGGTCACGGTCACGGGGCCGACCACCCTGGCCGCCACGCTGAACAGCCTGAAGATGGGCTTTCAGACCCTCGCCATCCAGAAGAACGCCGGCGACATCGCCCAGGTGCTGGGCGAGGCCAAGAAGGCGTTCGAGGACTACGGCTCGGCCCTGGACGCCGTCGACAAGAAGCTGGACGAGGCCAAGAACAAGGTCCGCGACGTGGGCGTGCGCCACCGTGCGGTGACACGCAAGCTGAAGGGCGTGGAGACAACGGGCCTGACTGGCGGTGCCCGGCCGGCGCTGGCGTCCGACTTGCTGGCGCTGGACGTGGACGGCGAAGACGCCTGATCGGGGAATGAACAGCGTGCTTGTCCTTGTGGCAAGTACGCTTGACATCCTGCCTGCGTGTGTGAGACAAGCATCCTTGTCATAACGGCAAGGAGGGTTGTCATGCCGAGTTCACTTAGAAATCTGATCAAGCCCATTGGGGCGTTCTTTCTGCTCATCGTCGCCGCCCTGGTGGCGGGCGTCGTACTAAGCGTCGCCGGCGTCAGCGGCGGCCTGGACGTCGACCTGACGCTGCTGGTCGCCATGAGCGCGGTCACCGTCATCCTGATGGCCGGCGCGCTCTGGGTCGGCGCCCTGTGGATGCGCAGCATCGACGAGGCGGCGCGCGAGGCGCACAAGTCGGCCTGGTACTGGGGCGGCTGCGCCGGAATGTGCGTGGGCGGGGTCGCCATGGTCCTGTCGCGCCTGCCGCAGGCCGCAACCATTCGCATACCGACCCTGGGCGACCCTACGCCCGCGGCCTATGCGGCCGCCGGGGCCATGATGATGCTGTGTCTGATGCTGCTGGGCTACACGCTGGCGTGGGCCTGGTGGTGGTTGGCGCGGCGGTGAGGAGATGCTCATGAACAACCGCCTCAAGGTGCTCCGCGCCGAACGCGACTGGAGCCAGGCCTTCCTCGCCGACCAGCTCGGCGTCTCCCGCCAGACCGTGAACGCGCTGGAGACCGGCCGCTACGACCCCTCCCTGCCGCTGGCCTTCAAGATCGCCCGCGTCTTCGACCAACCGATCGAATCCATCTTTCTGGACGGAGCGGCCTAGAGCCTCCGCAGTCCACCGCTCACCAACAAACCAAACCCCTTGAACCGCCAATCCAAAGGATCCGCGACAATGAACGCCAAAGCCTTTTTCGCTTCCGCCGCCCGCAACGTCAGCCGCGCCGGCGCTTCCGCCATCGTCTCCATGGCCGTCTTCAGCGCCCTGTTCTCCATACCCAAGCCCGCCTTCGCCCAGGCGCCGACCGCGCCGGCCGTGCAAGCCGCCCCCGTCCAGGGTGACGGTCCCGCCCTGTGGGTGGTGCGTGACGAGGACTCCACCCTCTACCTGTTCGGCTCGGTGCACGTCCTGCGTCCGACCACCGCCTGGGAGACAGCCCGCATCAAGGCCGCCTTCGACGCCTCGTCCGACATATGGATGGAGATCAGCAATCCCGACGATCAGGCCGCCATCGTGCCGCTGATCCAGCAGCACGGCCTGTCGCCCCAGACCCCGCTGTCCAGCCTGCTGACCGCCGACGAGTTCGCCGATCTCGATGCGGCCGCTCAGACCATGGGCGCGACCGCCGCCCAGCTCGACCCCATGCGGCCCTGGCTGGCCGGCCTGACCCTGTCGGTCGCGCCGCTGACCAAGGCCGGCTACGATCCCAAGTCCGGCGTCGAGCTGATCCTGAAGAGCCGCGCGGAGGCCGCCGGCAAGCCGATCCACGGCTTCGAGACCATCGACGAACAGGTGCGCATCCTGGCCGGTCTGCCTGAAGCCGACCAGGTCGACTTCCTGCGTGCGACGCTGGAGGATTTCGACGAGGCGGTGACCCTGCTCGACGGCCTGGTGACGGCCTGGTCCGGCGGCGACGTCGATGAACTCGATCGCATTGTCGTGAAGGAGATGAAGACGGACGCGCCCGCCGCCTATGACGCCCTTCTGGTCCGCCGCAACGCCAACTGGACCGCCCAGATCGAGACCCTGCTGAAGGGCTCGGGCACCGCCTTCATCGTGGTGGGTGCGGCCCATCTGGCGGGCGCCGACAGCGTGCAATCCATGCTTGAGGCCAGAGGCGTCGACGTCCGCCCCGCCGCCTGATCCTCCGACACCGCATCAGGGCCCGGCTCTCCGCCGGGCCTTTTCTTTTGCCCGTCCCCGTCTATGGTCGCCGTCGCGCGCGGGCGTAGTTCAGAGGTAGAACGTCAGCTTCCCAAGCTGAATGTCGTGGGTTCGATTCCCATCGCCCGCTCCACTTTCCACGCCGCCTGTCGATGACGAAGTGAATCGATTCAAAGACGATCAACAATGATTCACCGCCCCCGCCAGCAGGGGCTTTCGGCGACTTGGACGTCGATGGCGGTGGTCAAGGTGACCCTACTACGTCATAGAGGCATACAATTCGGATGCCGGGACTGAATACCTAGAGCGGCGTCCTATCCCTCAGCCTCCACAGCGTGTTGAGCGGCGCATCCACGTCCTTCGCCATTATGCTGGGCGGCAGACGACCCAGGGCAATGGCGGTATGCGTGTCCAGCCAGGCATCCACCTGCCGTTCTCGCTGCGCATCGCTGGAGGCTTCCAGGGCGGCATTGCCGGACAGGCGCACCAGCAGCGCTACGCTGAGTCGCAGGTCGCTGTCGTAGATGGAGCCGAACAGGTGACACTGCATGGCGTCGCCCAGGCGTTTCACCTGCTGTGAGAAGAGCGTGCGGCCGGCGCCGAGCATTAGCGGTTCGTCCTGATCCTTCGACAACCGGATGGCGACCGCGTCTTGGACGATCACCGCAATGCCGCCCGGCGTGTTCGCAAACCGCCGACTGTGACGCAGACAACCTGTGTGTTGATAGACCCAGTCGCGCTGCATCAGCAGCGCTCCTGACGTGACCCCCGTTTCTCATCCAGCCATAACGAGAGTCCTTTGGTGATCTGAGCTGGGGTTGTCGGGGTTGGCAAGAGGCCGGTCAGCGCAGCCCCCAACCAGCGCAGCGGACCGGCCGATCT
>JAEYAO010000096.1 GCA_023456105.1 Pseudomonadota bacterium
ACCTGTTCGGATACATCGAGGGCTTCTACAATCCCCATCGCCTGCACTCAGCACTGGGCTATATCAGCCCCGCTGAGGCCGAGCGCAAAGCGGCTTAACCCCGTCCACTTTTACGGGGGAAGATCAAACGTCGAGCTGTGGCTGGCTGGGAACTCCGCGCGTCCGTCAGAGGGCGCGCCGGAGCAACGGCTGGCCAGAGCCGAGCGCGTGAGTGGAGCAGCGCTGCTCGTGGACAAGGAGGCGCTGTTGAGAGCCAGCACGGTGAACATGCTTGCAACCTCGCGCACTGACTACATCAGCCGCGACCGATAGGTTCGAGCAACGGACTTTAGCTGGTGGCTGGTCAGCACTTCCAGCGCCCGTCGAGCTAAGCGCTTGAAAGAATGGTGGACGCGACAGGGATTGAACCTGTGACCCCTACGATGTCAACGAGGCGCGCCCAAGACTATCTGAGTACCTCGTGAATTCTTTCATGCATTAAATCAATAGCCTACAGCCTTGTGCCTCGGTATGGCAGGCAGCCCGTCAACGGTCGCACGCCACGCGTGTCGATCGTTGAAGGAAGTTGCTGGCTAATTCCCGGCTAGTGACCGGATCAAAAAGGGCGGCCGGCTTTGAGCTCATTGGGCATGTTAGGAAAGTCTGCATTTGGGACGGGCGGGCGTGACCCTACCCCCCGCCTCGGACAAACTAGTGGAGTCGAGCCAAGCTATCTGCGAGCTACCAGCGTTCCATGGAAAAATCCGAGCGCGTGAAGGTCGAGACGCACGATTGCATCAGCGCGGAATACGAGCGGCAGGATGCTCGGCTCGGCGTCGCCGCGCTGGGGCTCGCAGCTAGGACCGGTTGAACGTGTAGCGGATGCTGTCACCCGCGATGTTCAAGGATCCATCGGCCTCTGGGCTGAGCGGATTAGGCAGGACGTCGATCGTCGTCTGACCGGTCTGTCCCACGTTGGCCACGTAAACGATGACGTACCGCTCGGGCTTTCGAGACCGCGCCACGTCGCGCGCAAAGCGCACCTCCGTCTCGCCCATCTCGAACTGGCACGGGTCCTCCGTGCTCGACTTGACCTCGATGAACCATGTCTGGCTGTTGAACCGAATTCGGAAGTCGTACCCGAGCCCATCGTCGCCTGGACGTCCAACGAATGGCGCGGCGTTGCTAGACACCCAACCAAGGTCGATATCCTGGCCGCGCTGACGCGTCTTGAGCCAGTGGTAGACGGTCAGTTCGCCCAACCGCCCGATCATGTCCTTCTTTTCTTGAGGGATCCCGCGATAGGTACCGCCCCCCGCGTTGCCGCCCGCGCGGCCCGGCCGTCGGCGGGAGGACTCGGCAGGAGCCAAGTCCGCGAACGTTCCGATCGGCCGGTTCAGCACCGCTTTCGGCAGGCAATCGGAAATCTCCTGCGACAGCGCGAGCCAATCCACCGTCTGAGGGTCGCGGGGTTCGCCATTGAGCCGGACCGAACGCGCCTCGCGCTCCAGCCGCTCGCGGTCGGCGCGGGCCTTCTGCGCTTCGGCCTCGACCTCTGTCTCTGCGATTCCGAGCACGCTCCGGTCGAGCGTGCGCAGCATCGTCTGCGGCCACAGGCCGAGCTGTGCGAACCACGTGAGAAATTCGTCCAAGGTCCAGGCGCGGCAATCGAAGGCGCCGGCTTCGTCCAGTCTCCGCCGGAGCTCCATCTCCGCCGCCGCAGGATCCTGCCACACGGTATGGACCGCGACGCCGCTCTGCAGGCCCCACGCGCGAACGAGCGGTTGGGCGCTGCGGGCCAACGCCTTCAGCGTCGTCGCGTTGGCGGTCCGCACCGACATCAGATCGTCCAGCCCATGGGGATCCTCCCCGATGTCCTTCGCGCCCACCGAGCTCAGCCAATTGGCGAGGTGAGCCGCGAGTACAGCCTCGGGGATGCGCTCGAACCGCTGCAGCCAATCAGGATCGGGCTTGAGGCCGTTCAGGGCGTGCAACGCGGACTTATACCGGTTGTCGACCTCGAACCTGAACAAGGTCGGCGCCACCATGGTTCGGAGGGCGTCGATGAGGCTTCTGCGATTGTCTTCGACGTAGTGTGTCAGCTGGGCCTGCTGACCCTCCGGGTCGATATCGGGCGGGCTTCCTGTCGCGACGAGGCTGGCGTTGTAGCCCGCGAAGTCGAGCTCGAGCCGCTCGCGCAGCTCCGCGGCCGAGAAGCTGGTCGTCACCGTCCGAACGACATCTTCCGGCGACGCAGCGCCGGGCGGCAGGACACCCCGAAGCAGCTCAATCAGGGCGACCCGATCCTCCGCCGCGGCCGGCTCCCCCTGCATCCACCCGTCATATGCAGCTTCACCGCCGAGATGGTGGACGACGGCGCGTAGCCACGGCAGGTGGCGGTCGATCCGGTCACCGAGGGAGTCCCTCGCCGCCTCGATCGCCTGCTCGTCGAGCTCGAGCGCCCGACAGAGGCGCAAGAGATCCGGCTGGCCAACCGCGCGGTCGCCGACGAGTGACTGTTCGCCGGCCAGTTGGCGTGTCAGTAGCTTCATATGTGGGACCACAGCCGCATGCTGGATGACCTCGCCAAGCGCCGGCAGTGCCGCTTCGACCATGGACCAGGTCAGTGCGCCATCGCCGATGATGACGAGCAGGGGCGCGCCGCTCCCCCGCTGGAAGTGGTAGGCCGCCCGCGGCATCGGTGGTGTCACGTCTGCGCCCTCGAGGGCAAAGGTGACACGCGAACGGATCTGCAGTTCGACGCGGTCCAGGGTCTGCAGGATCCCCGACCGGTCGGCCGGGAGGCGATTGAAGTCGACGCCGTCGAGCGCTTCGAGCGATGCCGCCAGCATGGGCCGTAGCCAGGGGCACGCCTCGACCAACGACGCACCCACCGGTAGGCTTTCGAGCGGCGCCCCGTCGACGTGAACATCATAGGCGAGCGTGGAGGTCCGGCGGACGGCCTTTCCGTAGAGCTTGTGGAGTAGGTCGCCGACCTGGGCCTGTTCGTGGGTTCGGATGTCGAACAGCGGTTCGCCTAGAACTTCGATGAGGTTTGCGGCGATGACGTCGGCGTTGTCCCGCACGAACACAGTCTCGGCGTTGGGGCCGCGGACGATCGCGGTCCCCAACTGCCCCCGCCGCCGTACGAGGAGCCTCTCAGGCGCCCTGGCGGTCAGAACCCCGACCTCGGCGAGCTGATCCGCCAAGCGGACCCAACAGCGGCTATAGATGTTCATCAGCTCGCGGTCGTAGAAGCGCCGCACGCAGCCATCGGCGTACTGCGCCGCTAGGAACGCCGCCTGTTCGATCAAGCTGTCACCAGCGTTGAAAGTCCGGACGCCGGCGAGGCTCCGCAGCTGCCCGAGGGCCTTGTCCGACGCGCGATCCAGCGCGCGCGAGAGCCGGTAGGTGGGGCGCCGCAGGAACGGAGGATATCGATCGCCCCCAGAAGCCAACCATACCTCGCGCCCGGTGCAGCGCCGTCGCCGAAGGTCATCGGCGCCCGGCTCCTCGCAAGGCACCCAGGCAACCGATCGGAGGAAGGCGGCGAGCGGGGTCGGCCAATCGCGCCGATCGGACACGTGGTTGTGCTTGTGCTTCACCACGGTCCAGAGCTGTTTGTGTTCCGCGCGGTCGATCCAGGCCACGACCAACCGGGCATAGGCCTCGAGAGCGTCATCGCTGAACGCGTCGATGTCGGCCTGTCCCGGCATCCACCAGAGCGCTCCCACATCATATTCGGTGGACGTGTGGAGGCTGGTCGAGACGCCGGGTCGAGACGCGATGTCCGTCTTCAGAAGCGGCCCGAAGGACTCCGGCAGATCGAGGTCCTTCAGGAAGCCGAAGCTCGAGACGTTCCAGGCTAGCGTGTAGGTATCGGTTTCCTTGGACTTCGGCTCCAGTCCGCGCTGAACGCCGAGCCCCCACAGGAACGTCGTCCAAGCCTCGACGTGACGGACGCCAAACGCCGCATGCGATGGTGGCGCGAGCCGGGCGGCCCGGACGCTTTCGATGTCCGCCAGCCCCGGGGGCGCCAGTTCCAGGAAGCGTTGTAGGTCGTATCCGAGGGTGCGGTCCGGCCAAGCCGAGGAGAAGACCGCGTCGGTCGCCCGGATGAACTCGCCGTCCAGGGTGGGAACGAACAGCTTGTAGGTGCTGCTGAGCGCGACCGGGCGCTTCACCGCAACCGAACGTCGCCAGATCGCAAAGGCCCATCTCAGGCCTGCGACCATGACTTTGCGTGTGCCGTCCTGCTCGACGATTTGCGAGATCCGCGTCAGCAGCGCCTCGCTCTCGAAGGCCACGACGAGATCCTTCTCGAGGAACTGGCGCGCCGCCGACAAGTCGCCAAACCAGGGCAACTCGTCATGCAGGAAGGCGAAGAAGTCCCGAACCGGCGCCGGCGGATAGAGGTCCTCCCCAATCCCGTCGTCGGTTTCGCCCCGGCGCGGCGGCACGAACACTGTCGCCTCCCGTGAAGGCCGGCGGCGTCTGCGCGAACCTTCCGCCGCGGCGGGATCCGGTTGGACACGTGACCGTGTCGCCCGCAGGCTCCCATCCTGGCAGATGAGGATTTCTCGTCCCGCTAGGGCCGTCGCGTCCCCGCCCATGAAGTCGGAGAGGTCGCGGTAGAAGGCGGTCCAACGCGCCGAGTCCGCCTTACGTCCCTTGCCCATCGCCTTAGCAAGCGTCCGTGCCAACGCCTGCACGATCAGCGCCCGTTCGACCGTCGTGATCCGGTCCTTGAACCGCGGCCCGGCGTGCAGGCGAAGAAAGTCCGCGAGCCGCTCGGTCCGCTGCGGGCCCAGGGTGGCCCAGATCGGCGCGACGCCAGCCGCGGCCCCGTGGCGTGCGATCACTTCCAAGGAGAAGGACTTGCCATCCGTCGCCGGCCGCCTCGCCTTGACCGGGCTGGCCCAGACAAGAGGCCCCAATGACGGGCGCGCGAGCGGATCTCCTTTCCAGTCCGCCAGGCACGGAACGCAAGTCGCGTCCGCCAGCGCCGGAACCGACCAAGCGCGCGCGATTTCCGCGGCCATGGCTTTTCCGAGGTCGACGGTGGCGTCCGCATCCTCCCTCGCACGCTCGGACGTGTCGACGGCGAGCAGGCTTGCCGGCGTGCTCCAGACCAGAAGGTCGACAGCGGCCCGCGCCGCGGTGACCGCTGAAACATTCGCATCCGCCGCATCGGCCGTTCGGTCGGTGAGCCATCGCGCAGTCCTCGCGGCCAAACGCACCGCACGCTCCAGCACAAGTTCGTTCACCTTCACGGTCGGATCGAGGCTGACGCGGTTGGAACTCGGGAAGAAGCTGCCGTGTAGGTGTCCGCGGAACGGGGCGGTCGCCCCGCGTCCCATAGGAAGGAAGGTGTAGAGGCGGGGGTTGAAGCCAGACCTGTCCTCATCAACCGGGACGGCCAACGCCACCTCGCCAGCTCCCTTCCAGCCGGACCACGTCTGCGGAAGGGCCCCCGAAGCCAGCCCTTCGTTCACCGCTGCAAGCATCTCCGCTTCCGGAACATCCGCGCGCGCGACCCAGAACCGACCGCTCTCGCCCAAGTCCGTGAGAATCGGCCCCTGGCCATCTCCCAGTGCGACCTCCACGCGGGTCAGACCTCGCGCGAGGTGGTGCGCTGCAAGCCGGTCCCCCTCGATCCGAGCGTCGAGCCGGGCGATCCGGCGCAGGAAGAGGAGGGTGGGCGCATCGGTGGTCGTCAGCTCGACGATCTCAGCGCGAACAGCCTCCAGCGCGGCGGCGTTGCGAAGCGGCAGGCGGATGACCGTGGAGAACCCCGCCTGACCGAAGGCCGGCACCGCAGCCGGATGGTCCTCGATCCATTGTGGAATGTAGAAGGCTGGCAAATCCGCGCGGGCCATCGCACGTCGGGTCTCATCCGGGAGCAGCGGGTCAAGCTCCGCCCCCCGCGCGAAGGTGAAGCAATAGCCGTCGAAGGCGTCACCGGCATCGTCTTCCCTGCGTCGCGAGAAGACCTGCGGCGCATCGGTGACGTGCCGCACGCTCCGGAACCCCAGCCCCTTGTTCCCGACTGCCTCGCCGGGCGGCTTGCTAGACAGGCCCATCTCGCAGAGCGCCTCGACATTGCGCGGGCCGAACGGACGTCCCCGGTTGGCGACGTAGAGCGTGCCGCTCTCGCCCTCGTCGCTCGCCAGCAGCAAGGCAATTTCGCCGTCACGACGGTCCCGCGCATGGGCGTCGTGGGCGTTCTGGACCAGCTCAATCAGGAAGCGCCCGTGATAGTCGGCGATTATGTGCTGGGAGAGGCTCTGGTTCTGCTTGTGGACAGAGTCGTAGTACTTCCCCTGCTCGTCGATCGTTCCCAGGAAGCCAGTGATCTTGCGGCTTGCGATGTAATTGATGTGCGTGCGGGGATCCGCTTGCGGATCCCATACGTCGGCCGGAGCTTGCGGCCCGGACTCTGTTACGTCGGTCGTCGACATGGCACCCCCTAGTCAACTTCTGACCGATCTCGAAACAGCTCGCAAACCTTCCGCGAGAGGCTCGCTCCTAAAGGGCAAATCGGGGCGTAGTGAGACCGTGACGTGACCCCCGTTTCTCATCCAGCCATAACGAGAGTCCTTTGGTGATCTGAGCTGGGGTTGTCGGGGTTGGCAAGAGGCCGGTCAGCGCAGCCCCCAACCAGCGCAGCGGACCGGCCGATCT
>JAEYAO010000123.1 GCA_023456105.1 Pseudomonadota bacterium
CGGTGTCGAGCCTCGCGCGGCTTGGTCGCGGCGGGCAGGGCAACTGAGGAGCGGCACCATGACCAGACCTTATCTCGCCCTTGCATTGGCCGGTCCACATCTGGTGGAACTGACCGGCAGCCGTGAACTGCTAGCACGCTGGGATGCCTTGCCGGTTGCCTTTACGGTGCTTGGCATCGACCGCATCGATGGGAGCGAGCCGGCAGCCGTGACGCTTGCCAGCAGTGCCGCCGGTGCCACGCTGGCCGGTGCGACCGAAAACGGCCGCTTCCTGATTGCCGCTGCACCACAACGTGACCACCCCTATAATCTGGCACGCCGTGTTGCGTCGCTTGCCCATCTCTCGGGCGGACGCAGTGGCCTGCTTGTCGGTATTCGTGATGCCTATGCACCGGAAGGGCCAAAGGATGCTCCGGCATGGGGCGGGGCGGGGCTTGGCGGCGGTGCGCAGCTGAATGCCAAGACGGCCTATGACATGGCCGTTGCCGTGAGAGCGCTGGAGCAAAGCTGGCCGTATGACACGATCATCGGCGACCTTGAAAGCGGCATTCTCGTGCAGTCGGACCGTATCGTGCATGTCGATATTGCCAACAGCTTTTCCATTGCCGGACCGCTCAATGCACCGGAACCACAGACCGGTGCCTCGGTCATTGCTTGGTACGGCCACACAAATGCGGATGCTCCACCTGCGGGAGACAATAACCCGATTGAGCTGGTGTTGGGTGGCGCGGGTGCTGTGCCCGTAGTCTCCTTGGAGGAGACACCACCCACCCAAGGTGTGACCGGTGTCGTGCTGAAGGCAGGCAACGAGCAGTCGGTGCGCGCGTTGCTGGAGGCGGCAGAGCGCCTGTTGGCGGATGGTTTTGAAACAACGCCGCTTGGCGGCTCCCTGCGAGATGCCATCAAGCTCGTCCCACCGCAGCCGCTGCTATCCACGGTGCGTGCTGCTTTCCCGGCGCCAAAACCTCATGTCGCGCTGTAGACGGTATTGGAGACATTTCAGATGACAAACAAACGATCTGGCCACGTCCTGCTCGGCATCAACGTGCTGGTTCTCGGCTATCTGCCGGCGGCGTGGAAAACGCCATTGCTGGAAAAGGATGCCTTCATTGATCCGGCCTATTGGGAGAATATTGGCAAAACGGCCGAACGCGGCACGCTGGATGCGCTGTTTCTGGCAGATGGACCGCTGCTCGGTGACCCGGCCTATGATGCCAATCCAATAAGGCTGGAACCTTCGGTCAATTGGGGTCACGTGGCGGCAGCAACCTCGCATGTTGGTCTGGTGGCGACGGCCTCTTCAACCTTCAACGATCCATTTGAACTGGCTGAGCGCTTTTTATCCTGGGACCAACAGACTGGTGGACGTGCGGCATGGAATGTCGTGACCACCCGTGGCGCGCCGGCTGCGCGCAATTTCGGCATTCCCGACATTCCGGCCCGCGATGACCGCTATGAGCGGGCAAGCGAATTTGTCGATGTAGTGCGTGCTCTATGGGCTTCGGCGGCTGACGGGCGCGACATTAATCATCAGGGCGAGTTTTTTAACATTTCTGGTCGCCTACGTGTGCCGCCATCAAAACAGGGCCAGCCAGTCATCTTTCAGGCCGGTGGCTCACCGCAGGGCCGCACACTGGCAGGCCGAATTGCCGAAGGGGTATTTGCAGCAGAACTGACCAAGGCGCAGGCAATCGAACATTACCGGCTGGTCAAGGGATTTGCCCGCGACAATGGCCGCTCACCGGATGATGTAAAAATCCTGCCGGGTCTCTTGCTGAGTCTTGGCAGCACGGAAGAGGAGGCGCGTCGCCGCAGCGATGAAATCCACGATGCCGGCCCGGCGTCGTATTCGGTGGGTTGGCTGTCGCAGGCCATCGGCTACGATGCCTCGAAGCTGGAACTGGACGAGCCGTTTCCCGAAGAGATCCTGGGGCCGATAAGGGACGCCAAAGCCTTCCTTGGCAGTATCGGTTTTCGCGAATCCATCATAACGCAGATACGAAAGACCAACCCGACGGTGCGCGAATATCTGCGCCAGACCCGTTACACCGGTTCGGGCCACGCCGGTTTCGTCGGTACGCCGGAGCAGCTAGCCGACCATATCGAGGACTGGTTCCACGCTGGCGCCATCGATGGCTTCAACCTGCAGCCTGACCGGTTGATCGATGGTCTGCCGGTGATCGCAGATGAACTGGTGCCGATCCTGCGCAAGCGGGGTCTCTATCGCCACGAATACACGACCGAAACACTTCGCGGCCACCTCAAAGCGGCTTCGCCAACGCCTTTCGTCTGAGTTGTTGTGAGCGATATTTCTGCACAGGAGTTTCCGAGCCTTCCGGTGCACGTCCCGTGCAATTCGAGATCACACCTAACGTCAGGGCGAGTTTGCTTGCTTGGCTCGAACGGAGAGGAGGAACAGTGGAGGACTATGCTTTTCCTAGCTGGGTCGATCACAGCGATCATCTGAGCACTCGACAGTATGCCAGGTTGGTCGATGAGTGGGTCACCGCAATCGGGCTGCGACGCGAAGACTATGGCACTCACTCGCTTCGGCGCACAAAGGCCGCGATGATCTACAAGGCGACGGGCAATCTTCGAGCAATCCAGATCCTCCTCAGGCATACCAAGATCGAGAACACGGTCAGGTATCTCGGTGTGGACATTGAGGACGCGCTGGAATTGGCAGAGCATACAGATATTTAACAATAACGGCCCCGCATTGAGCGGCGCCGTGCATTTTAGAACAAGCGGATATGCGTCTTTTTTTCGGACAGGTCGGCGGGACAGTTTGCATCAGAAAAGCGGGCATAAAACGAGGGCAGATTCCAATGTCAGGCCGTCGCATTTCTTGATGTGCTGAAGAATGTTCGATAGCCTCGAAAGGCCGAGACCTGTCTCACTCGCGTGTCAAATGCTCCCATTCAACAATCAATGAACTGTATCTTTCACGAAACACTGTCTCTTCATCGCCCAGCAACGGTGTGGCTCGTGGTGAAAAGAAGGTCTTTCGAAGTGGGGCAATGATGCGCATGTCATCCGGATCGAGGTTTGACAGCATATGTTGCATCACC
>JAEYAO010000037.1 GCA_023456105.1 Pseudomonadota bacterium
CCACCATCCTCCGCCCCGAGCTTGCAGCGTAATCATCCGCGCGGGGCGTCAGCTTTCGTCGAAACGGTAACCTCTACTCACACTCCGGGCGAAGGCCCGGCGCCCCGCCCGCCCTCCAACCGGATGCGAAAGCCGCAGCCGGGGCCTTCGCGCGTCACCAGTCCAGCCGCGATTTGCCTTCCGTCACGACACGCCGCTAAGCCAGCATCGAACCCGTGGAGAGATTTCGATGGCCGCACCCGCCTCCCTGCTCAAGGGCCTCACCCTGCCGGTGATTTCGGCCCCGATGTTTCTGGTCTCCGGGCCGGATCTGGTGGTCGAGGCCTGCAACAGCGGGATCATCGGCACCTTTCCCTCGCTGAACCAGCGCACCACCGAGGGCTATCGGGAGTGGCTGCGCGACATCAAGAGCCGGCTGAAGCCCGAAGCCGCCGCGTTCGGCGTCAACCACATTGTTCATCCGACCAATCCGCGCCTGCTGGCGGACCTGACGGTGTCGGTCGAGGAACAGGTCCCGCTGATCATCACCTCGCTGGGCGCGGTGCGCGACGTGGTGGAGGCGGTGCACGGATACGGCGGCGTGGTGTTTCACGACATCGCCAACGTGCGTCATGCGCGCAAGGCAGCCGAGGCCGGCGTCGATGGCCTGATCCTGGTGGCGAACGGCGCGGGCGGCCATGCCGGCGTGGTCAACCCGTTCGCCCTGATCAACGAGGTCCGCAGCTTCTATCAGGGGACCATCATCCTGTCGGGCTGCCTGTCGACGGGCCAGGACGTCGCCGCCGCCCTGATGATGGGCGCCGATTTCGCCTACATGGGCACCCGCTTCATCAACACCGCCGAGGCGATGGCGTCGGACGGCTACAAGCAGATGATCGTCGATTCCGGCGCAACCGACATCACCTACACCCCGGCGGTTTCGGGCATTCCGGCCAACTTCATGACCCGGTCGCTGCTGGAAAACGGCATCGACCCCAAGACCCTGCCCGAGCACAAGCTGGACATGGGCGAGGAGGCCAAGGCCTGGAAGACGGTCTGGTCGGCGGGCCAGGGCGCGGGCTCCATCCACGACGTGCTGCCGACGGCCGATCTCGTGACCCGCCTTCGACAAGAATTCGCTCAGGCGACGGAACAGTTCGCGACTCGAGCGGGCGCGCGTTAAAGGCTCCGGACCCTTCGTCCCTCTTTCCGCGAGCCATCATGACCCGCCTTGCCCCCGCCGCCCTGGCCCTGTGTCTTCTTGCGGCTCCGGCCTTGGCGCAGGAGGAGTCCTCCAGCGACTCGGCGTCTTCCGTCGGCTCGCAGGGCGGCTGGGCCTTCAGCGTCGGCGCCGGCACTGACAACCGGTCGAAGAACGCCTCCAAATCCAACGGCGATCCGTTCGTGTCGGGCACGGCGGAATGGGAAAGCCAGTCCGGCTTCTTCTACGCCGGCCCCAGCTTCGAGACGGTCAAGAGCAACGGCGCGGATGTCGAGTTCAACGCCGTGGCGGGCGCCCGCCCCTATTGGGCCGGCTTCGATATCGACCTCAGCGCGGTGTACAAGGTGCGCCCCGGCTCGGACGACGGCGTGGACGACGAGGAATGGCAGGTCGGCGCGATCGTGGAACGGTCGGTTGGTCCCGCCCGGGCGCTGCTGCGCGTCGAATACGCGTTTGACGCCTTCGGCTCGACCGACTCCTACGTCTGGACCGAGGCTGAAGCGGGCTGGGCCTTCACCAACAGGCTGGAAGGCAGCGTCGCCGTCGGCAAGCGCGAGCAAAAGGGCAATATCGACTACGTCGGCTGGAACGTCGGCGCGACCTACGCCCTGACCAACGCGCTGGAGCTTGATCTGCGCTACTACGACACCGACGCCAACAGCGAAGGCGAACAGTACGAGGAAGCTCTGGTCGCCAGCGTCAACTACGCCTTCTAGGCGCTGAGCCGCGAAAGAAAGCCCGGCGCGCGATAGGTCGAGCGGTTCATCACCACGCCGGGAATGCGGCCGCCGACCGCCTCGATCTCGTCGCGCAGGATCGCCGGACCGGACGCGGCGGTCGTCTCGGCGGCGATCACCAGAATGCTGGCCTCGACGAACGGGGCCAGGATGATCGCCATGTCGTTGCGATCCGCCGCCGGGGTGTCGATCACCACCGTGTCCGCATGCGGTCTCAGGGCGTCCCAGTAATCGGGCCGGCCCAGCGGCTCGGCGCGGTGCCCGGACCGCAGCGCCTCCATGCGGAAGCGCGTGGTCCACAGCCGCCCGCCCAGGCACGCCCGGGCGGTCAGCAACCGATGCGCCGGGATCGTCCGCCCCTGCGCGTCGGTGATTCGGGGCGTGACGGCGAAAAAGATCGAACCGTTCGGCGAGGCCTGCACCGGCTTGCTCAGGGCGCCGAAACGCTCCGGCTCGGCCGCGATCGCCTCGAGCTGACCCTGCTGGGCCAGGTCGCCGTCAATCAGCCACACGGGCTTTCGCGCCCGCACCGCCGCCAGCCGCGCATACTCCCGCGCCACCGTGGACACGCCCTCGCCGGTCGAGGCGCCCACGAACTGGATGATGCGGGCGCGGTGCGCCGGGGCCGGCCCCAGCGCCGCCCACAACCCCGCCATCTCGCCCGTCAGATCGACCATGCTGCTCAGTGCGCCTTGGCCGGCGCGACCGCCAGCACCGGCATGTCCAGCGTACGGCTGACCGACCCGGCCGTCGAGAAGCCGCGGCGGGAGAAGATGCGCAGGAGGCCGGCGCACAAGGCGGTGAAGGCGGCGAACAGGAAGGCGGCGGCCAGCAGCGGCGCCTTCAGGCTCTTGCCCTGGGCCGGCGGCTGGGCGCGGGCGATCACCGTGACGTTGTCGGCGCCCGCCCGGACCAGTGCGGTGTCGGCGCGGCTTTGCGTCTCGCGCTGCTGAAACTCGCGGATCGAGGCGCTCAGCACCTCGCGGTTGCCGGCCAGATTGGCGTTCTCGGACTCCAGCGCCGTCAGCCGCGCCTGCCTCGCCCGGATGTCGCCCAGCTGGCGGTCCAGCACCGCCAGCCGCGCCTGCAGCGAATCACGCTCCGCCTGGGCGTTGATCCGCGTGGTCTCCAGCTCGACCCAGATCGGATTCGGCCCGGTGCGGACCTCCTTGGCTCCCACCGCCGTGCCCGTGCCGACATAGGCCTGAAGCCCGGCGATCCGCGCCTCGATGTCCTTCACCGGCTGGGCGTCGGGCTGATAGCGCGCCAGAAGTTGCTCGCGTTCGGTGCGCAGTTGCAGAATCTGGTCCTGCGCCGAGATGTTCAGATCCTGCTGCAGCGCGATCTCGGCCGGCGTGGCGGCCTGCTGCGCCACCAGGGTCTGCAGACGCCGCGAGGCCTGATTCGCCTGCGCCTGCACCGACAGCCGCTCGGCGAAAGTCGTCTGATAGGTCGCCGCCAGCGTCGCCTTGGCCGTGGCGAAGTCGCCGATGTCATTGGAGGCGAGAAAATCCTCGTAGGCCGCGTCCGCCGAGCCCAGCTCGTCCTCAAACGCCGCCCGTTGGGTGCGAATGGCCGGCGTATTGTCTCGGAACACCTGGCGGCGATAGGCCAGATACTGATCCACCAAGGCGTTCAACACCCGCGCCGCCCGCTGCGGATCGCCGGATTTGTAGGACACCTGGATGATCGGACTGCCGACCGAGACGCCGACGCCAAGCCCGCTGGACAGCGCCTTCAGCGCCGCCGTCTCCTGCTGAGCCGGAGATCCCTTGGCGGGTTCGCCCAGGATGGTGTCGACGCCCAGCGCCCGCACCGTCATCAGCTTCACCTCCTGGCTGTTCAGGATCGCAGCTTCGGACTGCGCCACCTCGTCGGCGTTGGGCGCCTGCCCCCGCTCGGCCGTGCCGACGCGCGGCTGATAGACATACTCCTGCCCCACGCCGGCGAAGACGCTGGCGTTCGCCGTATAGGTCTTCTTCAGCGTCAGCACCGCGGCCGCGCCCAGCGTGAACACCAGCAGGAAAACCACGATCATCAGCAGCAGTTCGCGAAACAGCAGGCCCACGACATCCAGCACGCCGTAGCGTGGTCGGGCTGGAACATAGGCCGTCGGGCGCATGGGCGTCGCCGAATCCGTGAAAGCTTCAGGTCAGCCACCCTTGGCCCAGCGGCGTTAACCAGCGGTTACCCATAAGCCTGCAGAGTCCGTTCAGACACGGCTTGCACAGGCGCTGCTTCACCATGACCCTTGATCGTCGCCTGTTGCTGCTGACCCTCGGCGCGGTCGGGCTTTCGGGTTGCGGCGCGACGGCCGGCGGCTATCGCGGCGCTCCGGCGCAGCCGTCCTCCGCCGCCATTCCCGGCGACATCCCTTTCGCCACCTGGACGGACGACGAGCCGGAATATCTGCTTTACCCGGCGGACGAAATCGAGGTCGCCCTGCCCACGGCCAACGAGCTGACCCGCACGCTGCGGGTCGGGCCGGACGGTCGAGTCGCCCTGCCCCTGATCGGGCACGTCATGGCCGCAGACCGCACCCTGCCTGAGCTCGAGGCTGCTGTTTCGCAGGCCTACGCCTCTCAGCTGGTGCGCCCGCTGGTCGAGGTCTCACTGCGCCAGGCCGGTCCGATCCGGGTCTGGGTCGACGGCGAGGTGCGCACGCCGGGCGTCTATGAGGTCAACGGCGACATTGACGCCTATCAGGCGGTGATCCAGGCCGGCGGCTTCCAGCCCACGGCCCGCATGAACGAGGTCGCGTTGATCCGGCGCGGCCCAGGCGGACGGCGGATGCTGCGCGTCGTCGATCTGCGCCCGCGCCGCGAACAGGCCGTCGCCATCCGGCGCGGCGACATCGTCTTTGTGCCTCGCTCGACCTTGGGCGAGCTCGCGGCCTTCTTCACCCAAGTGCGCGCCGCCCTGCCGATCGGCTTCAGCTATTCGATCAACGGATCGAACGGCAACGGCTATGCGCAGTTCTGAGGTCGCTCAGGCGGCCAGCGTCACCACGCCCTGATCGATGTAGCGGCGGGCGGCCTTTTGCGCTTCGGCGATCTCCTCGCGCTCCATCTCCAGGCTCATCTCGCGGCGATACACGCGCGCCTCGATCGAGCCTTTCATGGCCGCCAGGTTGAAGATCATGTGGGCCGACACGCGATCCATCGGCGCCCCGCCCGAGCCGGCCGAATACATCATGCCAAGCTTGAACAGGTCGTCGCCGCTCATGTCCGGCGTGGGCAGCGGCAGGCCGCCTTCAGCGGCCAGGTTCTCGTGCGCGAGTTCTTGCGCGATCATAACCGTCTCTCCTGAACGAGAGCCTTTCTGGCCTCGTCTCCTGAGACGCCATCAAATACCGCCGGTTTGAAGTTAAAGTTAATGGCGAAAACCGGGCCGCATCTTTTCAGTAAAGCAGGTATGAACACCGCTGCGACGGGTTCATCGGCCGCGCTGACCGAACAACATCTTGCGCGCGGCTTCCGCATCCTTGCCGGACGCCGCCAAGTCGGCCCGCAGCTCAGCGCCCAGGGCCCGCCCCTTCTGCACCGCCGGCCGCGAACCCACGACCTCGACCCAGCGCTTCAGGTTCGGAAAGTCGGCCAGGGTCTGGCCCTGCGCCTCCGGCAGGATCCAGGGCCAGGCCGCCATGTCGGCGATGGAGTATTCGCCGGCGATGAACTCGCGGTCCGCCAGACGACGGTCCAGCACCCCGTACAGCCGGTGCGTCTCGTCGGTGTAGCGACGCACGCCGTAGGCGATCTGGCGCTGATCGCGGATCATCGCCGGGGCGTACTGGCGGAAGTGGTGCGTCTGTCCCGCCATGGGCCCCAGGCCGCCGACCTGCCAGAACAGCCACTGGTCCACCTCGGCCTTGCCGCGCGTATCGGCCGGATAGAAGCGGCCGGACTTGGCGCCCAGATACTGCAGGATGGCGCCCGATTCGAAAATCGACAGCGGTCGCCCGTCCGGACCGTCGGGGTCGACGATCGCAGGCATCCGCCCGTTCGGGCTGATGGCTTGGAACTCCGGGCTGAACTGCTCGCCCGCCCCGATGTTCACCGGCTTGAGCTCATACGGCAGCCCCAGCTCCTCCAGGGCGATGGACACCTTCCAGCCGTTCGGCGTCGGCCAGTACCAGAGTTCGATCGGGCGGCTCATGTGCGGGGCTCCTGACGTGTCAGACCCTCAGTTAGGCGCCCCGGCGGTGCGGACAATGGCTCATCAAAGCTGACGCGGGCGTTCAGCACGAGTTCATGCGGCGCCCGCCACCTTGCGCTCCATGGGGAGCGTCCGCCCGACGTTCCGTAACCAAGGAGCAAGTTCATGAACCGTCTTGCCAAGGCCGCTGTAGTGGCGCTGGCTCTGACCACCACCGCCACGCCGCTGGTGGCCCAAGCCCAGGATCGCGGCGACCGCCGCGAGTGGCGCCAGGAACGCCGAGAAGATCGCCGCGACAGCCGCCAAGACCGTCGCGAATGGCGTCAGGACAACCGCAACGACCGCCGTGAGTGGCGTCAGGACCGTCGTGACGACCGCCGCGAATACCGCCAGGATCGTCGCGAGTGGCGTCAGGACAACCGCTGGGACCGCAACAACCGCAACTGGTGGCGCGGGCGCTCTGACTTCCGCGGCTACACCGGCCCGCGCTCGGGCTACTGGTATGCGCCGTCCTACGGATACTATCGGGTCGAACCTCGCTACTCCGGCTATCGCTGGAGAACCGGCGGCTACCTGCCGGCGCAGTATCGCAGCTACTACGTGCGCGATCCCTACTTCTACGGTCTGCGCGAGGCCCCGCGCGGCTATCGCTATGTTCACGCCGGCAGCGACATCCTGCTGATCGCCGTGGCCTCCGGCCTGATCGCCAGCGTCCTGTCGAACGTCTATTGAGGCTGACCTGACGGAGAGAGGGGGCCGGAGAGCGATCTCCGGGCCCGTTTCCGTTCTCAGCCGATGCCGAGCTTGGTCTTCAGGATATCGTTGACCGCCGCAGGATTGGCCTTGCCGCCCGTCGCCTTCATCACCTGACCGACGAACCAGCCGATGGCCTGGGGCTTGTCCGCCACCGCCGCCGCCTTGTCGGGATTGGCGGCGATGATGTCATCGACCGCCTTTTCGATGGCGCCCGTGTCGGTGACCTGCTTCAGGCCGTGCTTCTCCACCACTTCGGACGGCGAGCCCTCGCCGTTCCAGACGTGGTCAAACACCTCCTTGGCGATCTTGGAGGAGATCACGCCCTCCTCGATCAACTGGACTAACTCGGCCACGTGCGCAGCCGGCAGCGGATTGTCCGCAAACTCCTGCCCGCTTGCCGCCAGCCGCGCCGAGACCTCGTTGGTGACCCAGTTGGCGACCAGCTTGGCGTCTCGCCGCCCATTGCCCGTATCCTGGGCCGCCGCCTCGAAATAGTCCGCCTTGGCCTGATCCGAGATCAGCACCACCGCATCGTACTGCGACAGGCCGTATTCGCTCATTAGCCGCTTGCGCTTCTCGTCCGGCAACTCGGGCAGCGACGCCTTGATCTCGTCGATCCACGCCTGCTCCAGCTCCAGCGGCAGCAGGTCCGGATCGGGGAAGTAGCGATAGTCGTGCGCCTCTTCCTTGGAGCGCATCGAGCGGGTCTCGCCCTTGGTCGGATCGAACAGGCGCGTCTCCTGAACGATTGCGCCGCCGTCCTCCAGGATCTCGATCTGGCGTCGCGCCTCGTACTGGATCGCCTGGGAGATGAAGCGGAAGCTGTTGACGTTCTTGATCTCGCAGCGCGTCCCGAGGTGGCTGAAGTCGCCGGTCGCCTTGAACTTCTCGTACTGACCCGCGCGGCAGACCGAGACGTTGACGTCGGCCCGCAGATTGCCCTTCTCCATGTCGCCGTCGCAGGCGCCGAGATAGATCAGGATGGTCCTGATCTTCTTCACATAGGCGACCGCCTCTTCCGGACTGCGCAGGTCCGGCCTGGACACGATCTCCATCAGCGCCGTGCCGGCCCGGTTCAGGTCGACGTAGCTTTCGGTCGGCGACAGGTCGTGGATCAGCTTGCCGGCGTCCTGCTCCAGGTGCAGCCGCTCAATGCCGACATTGAAGAAGCCGCCGTCGTCGCCCTCCACCTCGACCAAGCCTTCGCCCACGATGGGATGATACAGCTGGCTGATCTGATAGCCGGTCGGCAGGTCCGGATAGAAATAGTTCTTGCGGTCGAACTGGCTCCGCAGATTGATTTGCGCCTTCAGGCCGAGCCCAGTCCTGATCGCCTGTTCGACGCACCAGCGGTTCAGCGTCGGCAGCATGCCGGGAAAGCCTGCGTCCACCAGCGACACCTGCTCGTTCGGCCCCGCGCCAAAGCCCACGGCCGCGCCCGAGAACAGCTTGGCCTTCGACGCCACCTGGGCGTGGATCTCCAGCCCCATGACGATCTCCCAGGGACCGGTGCGGCCTTGGATGAGTTTGGAGTTCTCGCTCATGCTCACCACCACTTGTCCGGCTTGGCCGCAAAGCCCGCCGCGTCTTCCAGCGCGGCGGCGACCTGGAACACCGTCGCCTCGTCCAGCGCCTTGCCGATGACCTGAAGGCCCAGCGGCAGACCATTGGCGTCGACGCCCGCCGGCACCGAAATGCCGGGCAGGCCCGCCAGATTGGTCGTCACGGTGAAGACGTCATTCAGATACATCTGCACCGGATCGATCTGCTTGTCGCCCAACGCGAAGGCGGCCGACGGCGTCGACGGCGTCAGTATGGCGTCCACCTGGCCCCATACGTTGTCGAAGTCCTGGGCGATGCGGCGGCGCACCTTCAGCGCCTTGACGTAGAAGGCGTCATAGAAGCCGGCCGACAGCACATAGGCGCCGATCGTCAGGCGACGCTGCACCTCCTTGCCAAAGCCTTCCGCCCGCGAGGTCTCGTACAGGTCCGTCAGCGACCGAGCCTCGCTCGCCCTGTGACCGAAGCGCATCCCGTCGTAGCGCGCCAGGTTCGACGAGGCCTCGGCCGGGGCCACGATGTAATAGGTCGGCAGGGCGTATTTGGTGTGCGGCAGGCTGATGTCGACGATCTCGCACCCGGCGGCTTTCAGCCACTCGACACCCTGGTCCCACAACGCCTGGATCTCGGCCGGCATGCCGTCCACCACGTATTCGCGCGGCACGCCGATGCGCAGGCCCTTCACCGATCGGCCGACGGACGCGGTCCAGTCCGGCGTCTCCACGTCCAGGCTGGTCGAATCCTTGGTGTCGAACGAGCACATGGACCGCAGCAGCAGCGCTGCGTCCTCAACCGTCCTGGTGATCGGTCCCGCCTGGTCCAGCGACGAGGCGAAGGCCACCATGCCGTAGCGGCTGGCCCGGCCATAGGTCGGCTTGATCCCCACCGTGCCGGTGAAGGCCGCCGGCTGGCGGATCGATCCGCCGGTGTCGGACGCCGTCGCCGCCAGGCACAGGTCGGCCGCCACGGCCGAGGCCGATCCGCCCGACGATCCGCCCGGCGTCAGCTCGGCGTTGGACGCCTGGGACTTCCACGGGTTCTTGACCGGTCCAAACGCCGAGGTCTCGTTGGACGAGCCCATGGCGAATTCGTCCATGTTCAGCTTGCCCAGCATCACCGCGCCGTCGCGCCACAGGTTGGCGGTGACGGTGGACTCGTAAGGCGGAACAAAGTCGCGCAGCATGTTGGAGCCGGCGGTCGTGCGCACCCCGTCCGTGCAGAACAGGTCCTTGATCCCCAGCGGCGCGCCTTCCAGCGCCCCGCCCTGCCCCGCCGCGATCCGGGCGTCGGATGCGCGCGCCATCTCCAGCGCCTTGTCCGCCGTTACCTCGACATAGGCGTTCAGCGTCGGGTTCGAGGCCTCGATGTTCGACAGAAAGGCCTGGGTAATCTCCGCCGAGGAGAACTCCTTCGCCTTCAGCCCGTCCACCGCGGCCTTGAGCGTCAGCTTGGTCAGGTCGGTCATGGCTTACTCGACCACCTTGGGCACGACAAAGAAACCGTCCGCCGACTTGGGGGCGTTCGACAGCACGCGATCCACCTTGCCGCCGTCGGTCACCACATCGTCGCGCAGGCGCAGCGGCTGGTGCACGTTGGAGGTCATGGGCTCGACGCCCTGCACGTCCACCTCGTCAAGCTGTTCGATCCAGCTCAGGATGCCGTTCAGCTCGCCGGCCAGCGTCTCCAGTCGATCCTCGGGGGTCTTGATGCGGGCGAGATGCGCGACCTTGCGCACCGTCGCGGCGTCGATGGCCATGCGGCCCTCCAAACACACAATGAAGTTGGAAACTTCCAACATGAAGTTGATTTTGCCGATGTCGATTAGCCGCCAAGGCCAAGATTCACAAGGACGGCGGCTTTGACTCCGGGGCGCTAGGGGCCTACCGCCCGCCCGTGCCTGTCCTCGACCTCCTCGACCTGCCCGCCGCTTGCTCTCCCAACACGTCATGGATGGGGCTGGACCTGGGGGAGAAGACCATCGGCGTCGCCGTGTCGGACGCCACGCGCATGATCGCCTCGCCGCTCGAGCTGATCCGCAAGACCAAGTTCAGCGTCGAGGCCGAGCAGCTTTTCCGGCTGATGGATCACCGCAAGGTGTCAGCTCTTGTCATCGGCCTGCCGGTCAATATGGACGGGACGGAGGGCCCGCGCGCCCAGTCGTGCCGCGCCTTCGCCCGCAATCTGGAACGGCTGCGGCCCGTCAACGTCGCCTTCTGGGACGAGCGGCTCTCGACCAGCGCGGTCGAGCGGTTCCTGATCGAGGACCTGGACCTGAACCGCAAGCGGCGCGCGGGCGTGATCGACCGCACGGCCGCCGCCTGGATCCTGCAGGGCGCCCTGGATCGGGTGCGCGACCAGGCCACCTGGATCTGATGAACGGACTGATCCTCGGCATCGCGCCGGTCTTCGTGCTGATCGCCATCGGCTACGGCCTTCGGAAATCCGGCTTCCTGCCCGATGCGGCCTGGCGGCCGATCGAGAAGCTGTCGATCAACCTTCTCTATCCCGGCTTCCTGGTGCCCGCGATCTGGAGCGCGGACCTGTCGGGCGCCAGCGCCGGTCCCGCCGGCGGCGCGGCGGTGCTGTCGGTGGCCGTGGTGGCGGTTCTGGCGCTGCTCGCCAAGCCGATGATCCGCGTGGACGGCCCGGCCTACACCAGCGTCTTCCAGGGCGTGATCCGCTGGAACAGCTTTGTCTTCCTGCCGGTGGTGCAGAGCCTGTTCGGCGCCGAGGGGCTGGCGGTCGCGGCGGTGATGATCGCCTGCATCATTCCCGTCACCAACATCGCCTGCGTGGCGGTCCTGGCCCGCTGGGGCGCCGATCAGCGCGGGGTGTCGCCATCCGCGCTGCTGAAGGCGATGGTCCGGAACCCGATCCTGATGGCGTGCCTGATCGGCCTCTTGTTCAACTTCGCCGGGGTTCCGCCCTTCCCCGTCCTGGCCCGCACCCTCGACCTCCTGGGCGGTGCGGCGCTGCCGCTCGGTCTGATCGTGGCCGGGGCGGGCCTCAGCTTCGCCGAGGTGATGCGGCGGCGCGTGACCGTCTTCTGGGTCTCGGCGGTCAAGCTGCTGGTCATGCCGTTCCTGATGTGGGGCGTGTGCCGTCTGCTGGGCGGGGACCCGCTGGCGCAGGCGCTGGCGCTGCTGTGCGGCGCGACGCCAGGTGCGGCGGCCTCCTACATGCTGGCGCGCCAGATGGGCGGCGATGCGCCCTTGATGGCCGGCGTCATCGCCCTGACCACCGTCGGGGGCGCGATCACCATGCCGATCCTGCTCATGCTGTTCCATTTCGTCTGAGCGGGCCGTATAGCGCCGTCTCGATGACCCAGCCGCACGCCGTCGCCGAACAAACCATCCACGAGCGGCTGATCCCGTTCCCCACCGCGCACTTTCTCGCGGCCTCGGACCTGAACCCCTACGTCACGCCCCAACTGCTGGACCTGGCCGACGCATTCGTCGACTTCAACCGGCAGTCGTCGAAAGCGCTGGACGTGCTGCACGGCCGCACGGTGGTCAACCTGTTCTTCGAAAACTCCACCCGCACCTCCTCGTCGTTCGAGATCGCCGCCAAGCGGCTGGGCGCCGATGTCGTGACCATGCCGGTCGCGTCTTCCTCGGTGAAGAAGGGCGAGACGCTGATCGACACGGCGGTCACCCTGAACGCCATGAAGCCGGACATCCTGGTGGTGCGCCACTCGGCCTCGGGCGCCGCCGAGCTGCTGAGCCAGAAGGTCGGCTGCGCCGTGGTGAACGCCGGCGACGGACGGCACGAGCATCCGACACAGGCGCTTCTGGACCTGCTGTCCATGCGTCGTGCCTTTGGCGACGTCACCAGCCTGACCGTCGCCATCTGCGGCGACATCACCCACAGCCGCGTCGCTCGCTCCAACGTCACCCTGCTTCAGATGATGGGCGCCCGGGTCCGCCTGATCGGCCCGCCGACGCTGGTGCCGGGCGATGCGGATCGCTGGGGCTGTGAGGTCTTCCACGACATGCGCGAGGGCTTGCGGGGCTGCGACGTGGTCATGATGCTGCGGCTGCAGCTGGAGCGGATGACCGGCGCTCTGGTGCCGTCCACGCGCGAATACTTCCGCTTCTGGGGGCTGGACCGCGAGAAGCTGGCCTGGGCCGCGCCCGGCGTGCGCGTCATGCATCCCGGCCCGATGAACCGGGGGGTCGAGATCGATTCGGACGTGGCCGACGACCTCTCCGTCTCCCTGATCCAGGACCAGGTCGAGATGGGCGTCGCCGCCCGCATGGCCGTGCTGGCCTCCCTCGCCCAGCGGGAGACCGCCCGATGACCCGCCGCGCCATCGTCAACGCCCGCCTGCTCGACCCGGCCGGGGACTATGACGGTCCCGGCGGCGTTCTGATCGAGAACGGCGTCATCGTCCGCGTCGTGCATGGTGCGGCCTCCGATCTTTCGGCGGACGAGGTCGTCGACGCGGCCGGCCTGTGCCTGTCGCCCGGCCTCGTCGACATACGGGTCAAGACCGGCGAGCCCGGCGCCGAGCCCAAGGAGACGCTGAAGTCCGCCAGCCTGGCGGCGGCCGCCGGAGGCGTGACGACCATCGTGGTCCAGCCCGACACAGACCCCGCCGTCGACGACCCGGCGATGATCGACTTCATCCAGAGGCGCGGCGCGGCTCTGGGCCTGGTCAACGTCCGCGCCGCCGGCGCCGCCACCAAGGCCCTGGACGGCCAGCGCATGGCCGAGATCGGCCTGATGGACGAGGCCGGCGCGCTGTACTTCACCGACGGCGATCAGGTCATCGCCAACAGCCGCACCCTGCAGCGGGTGATGAGCTACGCCGCCGCCTTCAACGCCCTGATCGCCTGCCGTCCTGCGGACCCGTGGCTGACGGAAGGCGCGGTCGCCGCCTCCGGCGAACTGGCTACGCGCCTGGGCCTGTCCGGCAGTCCCGCCATCGCCGAGCGCATCGGGCTGGAGCGCGATCTTGCACTCGTCGAACAGACCGGCGCGCGCTTCCTGGTGGACCAGATTTCGACCGAGGGGGCGCTGGAGACCTTGGCCCGCGCCCGCGCCAAGGGGCTGGAGGTCGCCGTCTCGGTTTCGATCAACCACCTGTGCTTCAACGAGCTGGATATCGGCGACTACCGCACCTTCTACCGGCTGGACCCGCCGCTGCGCACCGAGGCGGACCGCCAGGCGCTGATCGAGGCCGTGCGCGACGGCCTGATCGACGTGATCACCTCGGCTCATGCTCCCGCCCCGGCCGAGGACAAGCGCCGCCCCTTCGCCGAGGCCGCGCCGGGGGCCGTGGGGCTGGAGACGCTGCTTCCCGCCGCCCTGTCGCTGCACCACGAGGACGGAATCGATCTGCTGGACGTGCTGCGTCCGCTGACGCACGGCCCGGCCGCCCTTCTGGGACTGGACTGCGGCGTGCTGGCCGAGGAGGCGCCCGCCGACCTGATCCTGTTCGATCCGGGCGCGCCGGTGGTGGTCGACGCCTCGCGCCTGCGCTCCAAGTCCAAGAACTCGCCCTTCGACGGACGGCGGCTTCAGGGCCGCGTCGTCGCGACCTTCGTCGGCGGTCACAAGATGTTCGAGGCCTAGGGACGCCTGAGAAGCCGGTCGCGCGCGGCGTTGACGCGCACGGCCAAGCCTTCCGTGCCGCCCTGGTCCGGATGCACCCTCGCCATGGCGCGCTTCCAGGCGGCATTGATCTCGGCGGCCGTTGCGCCTTCGCTCACGCCCAGCACCGCGCGCGCATCGGCGTCGGTCATGATCTCCAGCGACCGCCTCGGCGCCGGCGGACGCACTCGTGAACTGATGGTCAGGTAGAGGCCCGCGCCAACCAGGCCAGCTGCGACGATCCAGGCGCCGCGCGCCGCCGCCAGCACCCCGCCGCCGAGCAAGGCCGCGCTGATCAGGGTCGCGGCGACCCGCCATTCCGCGCGCCCTCGCCGCTCGGTCTGGCGTCCCAGCCGCACCAGCGCCCAGACCGCGACGGCGGCCAGCGCCAGCCAGATCAGCCCCAAGGGTTCAGCCGTCCTTTCAGGCCGCGGCGTCCAGCGGCTGCAGCGCCTGCTCCAGCCCCATGGCCTGCATCAGATTGCGCATCTCCTGGCGGGCCGCGACGTGGGCCAGCGACACCGCCACCGGCCGGATCTCGTTCGACAGGTCCGCCACCGTCAGGCCGAAGGGAAACAGTTCGCGGTAGATCACCCGGTCGCGCAGGCCCGGCCCGACGCGGAAGCCGACGCGCTTGGCCAGCTTGGTCATGCGCTCCTCCAGGCGGCGGCGGTTGCGCGCCTCGGCCACCGCCAGGCGGTTGGTCACCACCAGCCAGTCGATGGAGGCGTGGCGGCCTTGCGTGATCGCGCGCATCTTGCGCGCCTCCCACACGCTTTCGGAGTAGATCGAGGGCTTCAGCAGATCCAACGTCACCGGATCGACCTCGCCCAGCAGGTCGAAGTCGACGAAGCTGTCGTTCATGGGCGTGACGATCTGGTCCGCGCGGCCGTGGGCGGCGCTAGACACGGCGGTGTCGCCCCCCGGCGTGTCGATCAGGATCACGTCGACGCCGGCGGTCCTGGCCTCCTCGAAGGCGCGCTCGAACACGGCGATCTGCTCGGCGCTGTCGGCCTTGGCCAGCGCCTTGCCGTCGCCCATGTCCGGCATCATCGGCTGAGGCAGCTCATGACCGTTCGCGGCCAGCCACGCACGCCGATTGTTGAAGAAGCGCGCCATGGAACGCTGGCGCAGGTCCAGATCGAGGATGGCCACCGTCTTGCCCGCATGCAGCAGGCCGGTGACGATGTGGATGGCCAGGGTGGACTTGCCGGCCCCGCCCTTCTCGTTGCCGAGGACGATCACATGAGGTTGGGTCATCGCAGGGCGATCTCCGCTGCGGCCGGCGCGACTCAAGGAGGCGCACGGACCTACTGGACCGCAGACTCCGTCCGGACGATCCAAACGTCAACGACGGGTTAACGGATTACTGTGGATCAGCCCCGGGCGCACCAGGGATCGGCCCCGACGATCTTCCGGCAAAGACCGCGCGCGACATCGGGCGCCAGCGGCCCGACCTTCAGGCGCACCAAGCGGCTTCCGCCTCGTTCGACTGGTTCGAACACGGGCTGAACACCCTGCAACTCGCTTCGTCCCGACAGCTGTTCCCAGGCCGCCTGCGCCATCGCCTCGCTGGCGTAGGCGCCCAGTTGGATCATGCGCGGATCAACGTCGGTGGGCGTAGGCGCGACTGCGGCGGCTTCAATCACCGGTGCGGCTTCCGTGGCCTGGACTGGGGTCTCCCGCCTGCGCGCGACGGCTTGCACGATTGCAGGAGCGGGCGTGGGCGCGCCCACCGCCCCGCGCATGCCGGCGGCCTCAGCATCGCGGGCGTCCCACATCTCGTGCGGGTCCATCACCGCCACGCGGACCGGCGAGAAGTCGGCGCCGCGCAGACCGCCCGAGGCCGAGCCGCCGCCCGATACGTCCACCGCCGCGACGGCGCGGGCCATGCCTTCGAACCGCCGCGTCTCCACGGCGTCGCCGTCGCACGCCGAAAGGCTCAATGCGGCGCCGGCGCTGATCAGCGCGAGCAGTACTGGACGGGTCGCTTCTGCGGGCGTCATAAGCGCGAGCCTACCGGGCGGCTTTTGAGACGTCCTTAGCGAACAGGCTTAAGAGAAAGAGTCAACGCCAGCATGACCGACGCTTCCCTGCCCGTCGCCCGCACCGTTGCTGAACTGCGCACAGCCGTCGGGGAATGGCGCCGCCAAGGCTTCACCGTCGGCCTCGTGCCCACCATGGGCGCCCTGCATGAGGGGCATTTGACGCTCGTGCGCGAGGCGAAGCGGCGCGCGGACAAGGTTGTCGCCAGCGTCTTCGTCAACCCGACCCAGTTCGCCGCCCACGAGGATCTTGGAACCTATCCCCGCCGCGAAGCCGAGGACGCCGCGCTGCTGGCCGAAACCGGCTGCGACCTGCTGTTCGCCCCCACGGTCAAGCAGATGTACCCCGAGGGCTTCGCGGCGCGCGTCGAGATCGGCGGCCCGACCGTAGGACTGGAGACGGACTTCCGCCCGCACTTCTTTGGCGGCGTGGCGACGGTGGTGACCAAGCTGCTGAACCAGGCCCGGGCCGACGTCGCCGTCTTCGGCGAAAAGGACTACCAGCAGCTGATGGTGGTGCGGCGTCTCGCGCGCGACCTCGACATCCCGACCGAGATCGTGGGCGCGCCGACCGAGCGCGACGGCTGGGGCCTCGCCCTGTCTTCGCGCAACGCCTACCTGTCCGAAGACGACTTGCAGATCGCGCGCCGCCTGAACGGCGTCCTGGCTGAGGCCGCGCTCAAGGCCACGTCAGGCGAGCCGTCGGCGAATGCGGAAGCCTGGGCGTCCTCCGCCCTGCTGACCGCCGGTTTCGAACGCGTCGATTACGTCGCCGTCCGAGCCGCCGACCTGTCCTCATACCGAGCCGGCGCACCGGGCCGCATCCTGGCCGCCGCATGGCTCGGCCGGACGCGGCTGATCGACAACATGGCCGTCTGAGCTCTCCTTATCGATCCAGCGAGCGGTCCAGCGCGCGGAACGCCGCGATCGCAAGTTCGGTGGAGTTCTGGAAGACAGCGGGCGTGATCTTTTCGAAGTCGTCCGATGGCCGGTGATAGTCCGGATGGTAGTCGACGCCGAGATAGAGGAACGGCACTTGCGCCTCGTGAAAGGCGGCATGGTCTGAGGCCGTCACCCAGTTGTTCTCGCCGGTATCGGCGGGGGTGTCCTTGCCGAACGCCAGCGCGATCGACCCCTGCGCCGGCAGCGCCTCCAGGATCGGGCGCAGGGTCGGATGCTGATAGGTCCCGGTGACCCACAGGTGGTTGTCGGTCTCGGCGCGCGCCGTCATGTCGAAGTTGAGGTTCAGCGCCATGGAGGTCAGCGGCACGGGCGGCGCCTTGACGAACTCGCGCGCGCCAAGCAGCCCGCGCTCCTCCCCGTCCAGCGCCACGATCAGCACGCTGTGCTCGGGCGCTTCCGCCTTCAGACGGGCCGCCAGCTCCAGCATGGTCGCGACGCCCGAAGCGTTGTCGTCGGCCCCGTTGTAGATTTGGCCGTCGCTGACGCCGACGTGGTCATAGTGGGCGGTGACGACGATGTAGCGATCCGGCGCTCGCGTCCCCGGGATCAGCCCCACGATGTTGACGCCGTTGAAGACCTTCGGCCCGCTGCGGGTGCGGCCGGTCGTTTCGAACCGCTGCAGCCGTCCGAACGAGGCGGGCGCCACGCCCAGCGCCTCCATGCGGGAGACAATGTAGTTTCGCGCACGCTCGCCCCCGGCCGCGCCCGTGTCGCGCCCTTCCATGTCGTCGGCCGACAGGGTGCGCAGATCGGTCATCAGCTGCGTGTAGTCGCGCACGGGCGAGGCTTCAGCAGACGCGGGCGCTGCGGGTTCGGCGGTCGGCGTCTGGCATGCGGCCAGCGCGAGGACGGACACGGCCGAAAGAGCAAGGCGAAGGCGGATCATGGCGGCTCCAGCGAGAAGGTCCGCCAGCCTTAGCGAGCCCTTGCGCCGGCGTCAGCAAAACGATCCGTCATGCATGCCTGAATCGCCCCTGGCGGTGTAAGAAGTCGTCATGATCACCGCGCCCTTCGCCACCATCCCCGTCGTCGAGTTGACGACGCCTCAGGCCGAGGCCGAGCTGGCGTGGCTGGCGGCCGAGATGGCGCGCCACGACGCCCTCTACTACGCCGAGGCGGCCCCGGAGATCCCTGACGCCGACTACGACGCGCTGAAGCGACGCAACGCCGAGATCGAGGCGCTGCATCTAGACCTGATCCGCCCTGATTCGCCGTCCAGGCGGGTCGGCGCCGCCGTTTCGAGCCAATTCGCAGAGGTGCGGCACGGCGTGCCCATGCTGTCGCTGGACAACGCCTTCGACGAAGGCGAGGTGCGCGACTTCGTCGCCCGCATCGGGCGTTTTCTTAAACTGCCCGGCGACGAGCCGGTCGCCTTCGTGGCCGAGCCCAAGATCGACGGCTTGTCCGCCAACCTCTTGTACGACGACGGGGCGCTGAGCGTCGGCGCGACGCGCGGCGACGGCCGCACGGGCGAGGATGTCACGGCCAATCTGAAGACCATCGCCGACATTCCCCATCGCCTGCACGGCGAGGGCTGGCCCGCCCGCATCGAGATCAGGGGCGAGGTCTATGCCCCGAACGACGCCTTCGCCCGGTTCAACGCCGAGGCCGAGGCCGAGGGCCGCCGCACCTACGCCAACCCCCGCAACTTCGCCGCCGGATCGCTGCGTCAGAAGGATGCGAAGATCACGTCCCGGCGCCCGCTGAAGTTCTTCGCCTACGCCTGGGGTGAGCACTCTTCGGACTTCGCCGCCACCCAGGGCGAGGCGTTGGACCGGCTGCGCGCCTGGGGCTTTCCGGTCAACGAACGCTCGGTTCGCGTCGAGGGCGCAGAAGGACTGATCGAGGTTTATCAGGGGCTCGAGCGAGACCGCGCCAGCCTCGGCTATGACATCGACGGGGTGGTCTACAAGGTCGACCGCATCGATTGGCAGCACCGCCTCGGCTACGTCTCGCGCAGCCCGCGCTGGGCCATCGCGCACAAGTTCCCCGCCCAGCAGGCGACCACCGTGCTGGAGGGCATCGACATACAGGTGGGCCGGCAGGGCTCGCTGACGCCCGTCGCGCGCCTGCACCCGGTGACTGTAGGCGGCGTGGTGGTGCGGAACGCCACCCTGCACAACGAAGACGAGATCGCGCGGCTGGATGTGCGCATCGGCGACACGGTGATGCTGCAGCGCGCAGGCGACGTGATCCCGCAGATTTTGGGGATCGTGCCCGAGCTGCGCCCTGCGGACACCGAACCCTACGTCTTTCCGACACATTGCCCCGTGTGCGGCTCGGAGGCCGTGCGCGAGGGCGACGAGGTCAAGCGGCGCTGCACGGGCGGCCTGATCTGCGACGCCCAGATCATCGAGCGGCTGAAGCATTTCGTCTCGCGCCGCGCCTTCGACATCGAGGGCCTGGGCGAAAAGCAGCTGATCGCCTTTCATGCCCGCGGCTGGATCAGGGAGCCGGCCGACATCTTCCGTCTGGCGCGCGACGCCGAGACGCTCGCGGCCCTCAAGGCTGAGGACGGCTATGGCGAGACCAGCATCCGCAACCTCGTGGCCGGCATCGACGCGCGGCGCATCATCAGCCTGGACCGCTTCCTGTTCGGCCTGGGCGTGCGCGACATCGGGGAGCAGACCTCGCTGGTTCTGGCCCGCGCCTTCGGGAGCTGGTCGGAGCTGAAGAGGGCCTGCCTGGAAGCCGCAGCCGGCCTGCCCAGCCCGGAGTGGGAGCAGCTGGCCTCGTCGCCCGGCGTCACCCCGCGCGTCCTGTCGGCTCTTGCGGGCCTTTCGCCGGAGGCGCCCGACCCTTGGCCCGACGGGGGCATGGAGACGAAGCTGCAGCATGCGCTGGCGGGGCTGGCCAAGCCTGGGCGCGCCGCGGTGCAGGCGCTCGCGCCCGACTGGCGGGCGGTGCTGAGACTGTCGCGGGTCGCTTGCGAGGATGCGCCCGCCGACACTCTGGGCCGCATCGCGGGCGTTGGGGGCGTGGGTCCCGTCGCGGCGCGCGCCCTGGCCGAGTTCTTCCACGAGCCGCACAATCTGGCGGTCGTGTCGGCGCTTGAGGACGAGCTGACCACCATCGAGGATGTCGAACAGCCCAGGTCCAACACGCCCGTCGGCGGCAAGACCGTTGTCTTCACCGGATCGCTGGAGCGCTTCACGCGCGACGAGGCCAAGGCGCGCGCCGAGAGCCTGGGGGCCAAGGTGTCCGGTTCGGTGTCCAAGAAGACCGACTATCTGGTCGCGGGGCCCGGCGCGGGCTCCAAGCTGAAGGACGCCGAAAAGCACGGGGTGCGGGTTCTCAGCGAAGACGAGTGGCTGGCGCTGATCGGCGGCTGACGCCACGCCTTGATTCTGTCGCGGAACGGGGACAACTTCCGGGGCAACAAGGCGAAATCGCCTTACCCAAGGGAAACGACCATGAAGATCAAAGTCCTGCTCGCCGCTTCGGCCCTGATCGGCGCCCTCGCCTCGCCCGCGCTGGCGGCCGATCCGATCGGCGTTTGGCAGACCCCCACCAACGGCGGCCAGGTCCGCATCAGCCGCTGCGGCGAAGCCCTTTGCGGGACGCTGATCACCTCCAGCCATATTCGCGCCGACGCCAATGCGCGCGACGAGCACAACAAGAACGCCTCGCTGCGCAACCGCCCTTTGCGCAACCTGCCCATGCTGACCGGCTTCACCGGCGGCCCGACCGAGTGGCGCGGCGGCTCCGTCTACAACCCGGCCGACGGTGGGACGTATCGGGGCACCATCACCTTGACCAACGACAACACCCTGCGCCTTCGCGGCTGCATCGTCGCGCCCCTCTGCAAGACCCAGACTTGGACTCGCATCCAGTAAGGCGTCGCCATCAGGCATGAAGAGGCCCGGCCGGAGCGATCCGGCCGGGCCTTTGTCTTGTCAGCGCTTCAAGATCAGCGGTTCAGGGCCGAACGCGCCGCCTCGGCGTAGCGATGGCCGGAAGCCGCGTCCTTGGGAAACACCGCCTCGATGCGGGAGAGGTCCTCAGGCGTCAGCACGATCTCGGCCGCCGCCACGTTCTGCTCCAGCGTCGGAATACGGCGCGTGCCGGGAATGGGCACGAGGTCGTCCCCTTGCGCCAGCACCCACGCCAGCGCCAGTTGCGCCGCCGTCACGCCCTTGTCCGCAGCGATCCCAGATACGGCCGTAACCAGGTCCAGGTTCTTCTGGAAGTTCTCACCCATGAAGCGCGGGTTGGTGCGGCGGAAGTCGTCCGGCGCCAGGTCGTCGACGGACTTGATCTCGCCCGACAGGAAGCCCCGCCCCAGCGGGCTGTAGGGCACAAAGCCGATGCCGAGCTCGCGCACCACCGACAGGATTTCGTCCTCGGGTTCGCGGCTCCAGAGAGAATACTCGGTCTGCAAGGCGGTGATGGGATGGGTCGCGTGCGCCCGGCGGAGGGTCTCGGGCGCGGCTTCCGACAGGCCCAGAAAGCGGACCTTCCCCTCCTTCACCAGCTCCGCCATCGCGCCCACCGTCTCCTCGATCGGCGTGTCCGGATCGACGCGGTGCAGATAGTAGAGGTCGACGTGATCCATGCGGAGCCGCGTCAGGCTCCCTTCGATCGCGCGACGCACGTTGGCGGGCGAGCCGTCCACCTTCAGCTGGGTGCGGTCGGCGTTATAGCCGATGCCGAACTTGGTCGCGACAAAGGCCCGGTCGCGACGGTCCGCCAGCGCCTCGCCCAGAAGCACCTCATTGGTGTGCGGACCATACATTTCGGCGGTGTCGAACAGGGTGACGCCCATGTCGAGCGCGCGGTGGATCACCGCGATCGACTGCGCGTCGTCGCCACCCCCGTAGAAGGCGCTCATCCCCATGCAACCCAAGCCGATGGCCGAAACCTCGGGTCCGCCAGGACCCAGCGTGCGCGTCTTCATGGGCGCTCTCCTTCTTATGGTGAAGGACTGAGATGGGCTCGAGCGCCCGGATCAACAACCGTCGTCCGTCCGCTTCAGCCAGTCGCCTAGCGGCAGGTCGGAGGTTGCTCGCGTCTCGGCCGACATGGCGTTGCGCATGATCTCCAGCGCCCATTCGGTGCGCTGATCATCCGGGCTCGCCACCGCGTCGCTGGGAACCCAGATGTCGTACTGGCGCATGTGGGCGTCGGCGGCGGTGAACAGCACGCAGATGTCCGCCGCCACCCCCGTCAGGATCACTCGGCTCGCCTTCAGCTGCGGCAGCAGCACCGACAGATTGGTGGCGTAGAAGCCCGAGAACTGCGGCTTGATGACGAAGTAGTCGTCCGGTCGCGGCCCGATCCGGTCGGCCAGCGCCGCCGCGTCCGGATCGGCCTGGCGCACATGCTCGACCAGACGTGACTTTTCCGAATGCCACTGGCCGAAGTTGTCGTTGACATAGACCGTCGGCACGCCGGCGCGATCGGCTTCATTCCGCAGCCGCAGGATGGCCTCGGCCGCCTTCAGCACCTTGGGCCGCATGGCGTCGGCGTCCGAGAACTGCAGATCGTTGATCATGTCGATGATCAACAGGGCCGTGGCGCCGGCCGCCGGTTCGATGATCTCCGCCTTGTCCACGCGCGTCTCCATGCTAACGGCCGGATCAACGCGCGGAAGACCGATTGGCCCCGTCCAGTCAGCCGCCGTAGCCGCGCCCGCCGCCGCCGAAGCCGCCGCGCGACACCACCGCCGTCCGGCTCTGCACCCGGCTGGGCGCCTGGCGGGCCACGTCATAGTCGCGGCCATTGGTCAGCAGGCGGCCCGAGCGGTAGTCGCGATAGGCGTAGCCGCCGCCGAATCCATTGGAATAGCGGCCGCTCTGGTCGCGATACATCGGGCGATAGCGCCCGCCGTCCAGCGCTTGGCCGATGATGAAGCCGGCCAGCAGCGGGGTGAAGAACGAACCGCCCGAACCATTGTTGGTCGGCTCGCATTGCGACGGCCCCCAGGTCCCCTCGCACTCCGCGCGCGACATGTAGCGCGGCCCCTCGGCCTGGCGCGCCTTCTCGGCTTCGGCATAGGCGGTCTGGCATTCGCTGTCGGGGGCGTTGTTGGCGTCCAGGCATTCCTGAAGCGAGGTATAGGCGGCCGTCGGCTGAGGCGGCGCCTCGACCTGGGCCGGTGCAGACGGCGCATCGCCGCACGCCGCCAGCGAGAAGCTGGCCGTGGCCATCAGGCTGGTCACCTGCAGCGTGCGCGAACGCTTCATGCGGCTGATGGCGAGGGGCTTTTGATCGTCGGACATCAAACAGGTCCTCAGGTGGTCATGCAGGCGGCGTTCAGCAGGCCGACGCAGATGGACACGGCGGCCAGATACAGCGCCGCCGCCATGTCGCCGGCCTCGACCCGGCTGGCCAGGTTGCGAAACGCCAGGCGGCTGACGACCACAAAGGTGGCGATCTGGATGACGCCCGCCAAGGCCGCCCAGGCCACGAATTCGGCCAGACTGACCGTGTGCGACAGTGCCGACGCCAGTGGCAGCACATAGCCGATCAGGGCGCCGCCCAGCGTCACCGCCGCGGCCTGGTTGCCCTGCCGGATTAGGGTGCGCTCATGATAGGGCGTGATCCATTGATAGATCAGCTTAAAGGCGACGGTGAACGCCCCCGCCGTGGCGAAGGCGACAAGGAACGAGATCGCCCCAGCCTGAAACGTCATCCAGTCGAACATCCAGTCGCCCCTCCAAAGGCTCGCCGTCAGGCGTCGAACTCGGCCAGCTCCAGCGGAATGCCGACCATGATCTCGTGCGTGACGTCGGCGGTTCGGCCGGCCTGCCGCTCCGGCTCCTGCTCGATCGCCAACATCAGTTCGCGCCCGCCGGGCACGTCGCGCGCATACAGCATGCAGGTCTGGAAGATGCGTGCATAGGGGGTCACGGCCTTGCGGTCGTCGTGGATCTCTTCCCAGAAGCTGACGGGCGGCTGGCGCGCGTCGCTTTCGGCGAACCAGAAACGCGGCCACTGACCGACCTCTTCCGCCGCCCCGTCGAACACCGGCTCGCTGAGCCGATCCTTCCAGCGCCGGCGCGCCGCATCGTTCGGCGGATAGGCCGACGACCAGGGGATATACAGGGTGAAGTCATAGGACACCGCCCCCGTCGCATCGTCGCTCATGCCCTGCAGCATGACGTGGTCGTCGGTGTAGAAGCGGTGCACGAACTGCCCGCCATCCAGTTCGACCGACCCTTGCGCGGTGATCTCCAGCGCATCGCGGTCGAGGGTGAACAGGCTTCCCCCCTCCATCCGCCGCCACGCCAACGGGTCGAGCCGCACCGTGCGGCCCACTGTGATGTTGCGCACCACCGCCAGGCGGTCAGGCGTTTCAGGCGTGGATTGACCGAACAGACGCTTGAACATGAGGCTTCAATACCCCGCCTGAACCGAAGGCGCACCCTCCTTCTTGTGCGGCTATGCAGACCTCCAGCGTTCATGTTACGCGTTGCATGTAACATGTCCCGTCTCGCACCCATGTCCGCCAACGCCGCCTCGGACCGCATCCGGGCCTGGCGCCGCGCGCGTCGCGAGGCCGGCATGGTGAAGCTGGAGTTCTGGGTGCCCGAAGCCGCCCGCGCCGACGTCAAGGCGGCGGTGCACGCCATCGTGACGGATTCTACGCGCGGCCCCTTGCTCCAGTCCCTCATGCGTCCGACCTTCAACGCCTCAGCCCTGTCAGGAGCCGACCGACCTATGGATTCCGTGATCGAAACCCCGTGGACCGTGCCCGCGATCAAGGAGGCGCTGGAAGGCTCCTCGCTTGTGCGCGAAGGCGAGATGACCCTGCGCGTGCTGGAGGGATCGGACGCCGTGCTGCTGGCGACCATGCACGAATACGGCGACCTGCCGATCTATCTCAGCGTCGGCGGCGCCCAGATCGTCTGCTCGGTCCTTCTGTGGCCCGCATCGGAGCAGCAGGACCGCTCCGCCTTCAACGAGTTCCTGCTCAAGGCCCAGCGCGTTGTGCCCTTGTCCAACTTCGCCATCACCAATGTGGGTGAAGAGGAATACTATGAGCTGATGGGTGAGCTGTCGTGCAAGACGACGCTGCAGACCATCCTGATCGAACTGCGCACCCTGGCGGAAAACGCCATCGACGCGACCGAACTGCGCGAGACCTTTGGCGCGCAAGCCGCCGCCTGAGGAAGAGGAGACAGACCCATGTCCATGTTGAGCAAACTGTCCGCCCTGTTCCGCGGCTCCGCCCATGAGGCCGGTCAGGCCGTGGTCGACAAGAACGCCCTGCGCATCCTCGACCAGGAGATCCGCGACGCCGACAACGCCCAGAGCAAGGCGCGCGATGACCTCGCGGGCCTGGTCGCCCGCCGCCGCTCGGCCGAGAACGAGCTCCAGAGCCTCGGCGACCAGATCGCCAAATACGAAAGCTCTGCCCGCGCGGCTCTGGGTCGCGGCAACAGCGACCTGGCGCGCGAAGTGGCCCAACGCATCGCCGAGCTGGAGAGTGAAATCACCACCCGCGCCCCTCAGGTCGAAGACATGAAGACGGCCGAGACCCGCCTTCGCCAGACCATCGGCGCCACCGACCAGAAGATCCAGACGCTGAAGCGCGAGATCGACATCGTAAAGGTGAACGACTCGGTGCAGCGCGCCCAGTCGGCCGTGGCGCTGCAGTCGCAGGGCGCCCACTCCCGCATCGGCTCGGCCGCCGACAGCCTGCAGCGCATCAAGCAGCGCCAGGCCGTGCAGGAGGAGCGTCTGCGCGTCGGGCAGGAGTTCGAGGATCGCCGCACCGGCGCCGACCTGGACGCCAAGCTGCGCGACGCCGGCATCCTGCCGGGCGCCTCCAACGCCGACGACGTCCTGGCCCGCCTGACCCAGCAGGAGGTCAAGGTGGTCACTCCGCAGATCACCCAGCAGGGCGAAAAATCGCCGGTAGAGCGCGACTGAGCCATGGAACGGACGCGACCGACTCCACGCCCCGGCTGGCAGGCGCTGGCCGAGCAGGTGGGCTTCACCTGGCACCACGACAGCGGCAAACCCTATTGGGACGAGTCGGTCGCCTACCGTTTCACCCTGCCCGAGATCGAGGACGGCATCGAAGCGCCGACCGCCGAACTGCACGCCATGTGCCTCGATCTCGTGGCCGAAGCGGTCGAAAGCGAGCGGCTGATGACCCTGCTCGACATCCCCGAGGCGTCGCGGGACTATGTGGCGGACAGTTGGAAGCGCGGCGACCCGTCCCTCTATGGCCGCTTCGACTTCGCCTATGACGGCCAGGGCCCGGCCAAGCTGTACGAGTACAACGCCGACACCCCGACCAGCGTCTATGAAACCGCCGTCTTCCAGTGGCTATGGCTGGAGGAGCAGATGGCGACCGGCGCCCTGCCCGCCAATGCGGACCAGTTCAACAGCCTGCATGAAAAGCTGGTCGAGCGTTTCCGCGCCATCTTCCCGGACGGGGGTTTCGTGCACTTCTCCTCGGACGCCGAGTTTGTCGAGGACCGGCAAACCGTGCGCTTTCTGGAGGACCTCGCCAGGCAGGCGGGGCTCGATCCCGAGTTCGTGCCCATCGACCAGATCGGCCTGAACGCCGACGGCCGGTTCGTGGACCAGAACGACTATCTGATCGGAGCGATGTTCAAGCTGTATCCGTGGGAGCAGATGCTGCGCGACGACTACGCCGAGCCCCTGCCCCGCGCCGAGATGACGGTGCTGGAGCCGGCGTGGAAGGCGATCCTGTCGAACAAGGGCATCCTGCCGCTGCTGTGGGAGCGCCACGCCGGCCATCCCAATCTGCTCGAAGCCTATTTCGAGAGCGATCCTCAGCACGAGACGCTGGGCTCGTCCTATGTGCGCAAGCCGCTGTTCTCGCGCGAGGGCGCCAACGTGGCTCTGGTGGACAAGGGACGGAAGGCCAAGGTGCTGGAAGGCGGCTACGGCGATCAGCCGCACATCCGCCAGGCCCTGCACGCGCCGCCCCGGTTCGACGCGTCCTACGTCATCGTCGGCAGCTGGCTGGTGGGCGATCAGCCGGCCGGCATCGGCCTGCGAGAGGATCGCGGGCGGATCACGCGCAACACCTCCCGCTTCGTGCCGCACTACATCGTCTGATCCAACCTTGGCCTTCGCGCGTTCCGTGACTCCTCAACGGAGCAGGCGGCCATGCGCGGCGAACTGGACACCTACAAGGCCAAGCGGAACTTTTCGGCCACGCCCGAGCCGGAAGGGCGCAAGGGTTCGTCCAAGTCGGCGACCCGTCGCTACCTGATCCAGCGGCACGCCGCGACGCGCCTGCACTACGACTTTCGGATCGAGCACGACGGCGTGCTGAAATCCTGGGCCGTCACCAAGGCGCCCTCCCGCGACCTCAAGGTCAAGCGCTTGGCGGTCGAGGTCGAGGACCATCCGCTGGATTACGGATCGTTCGAGGGGACCATCCCCAAGGGCAACTATGGCGCCGGCACGGTGCAGATGTGGGACACCGGTTCGTGGGAGCCGCAGGAGCCGGACCTCGACGCCGCCTTCGCCAGGGGCCAGATCAAGATGGTGCTGCACGGCGAGCGGCTGCAGGGCAAATGGGCCCTGATCCGCATGAAGACCGATCGCGGCAAGCCGTCCAAGCGCAACAACTGGCTGCTGATCAAGGAGCGCGACGACTTCACCGTCGAAGGCGAAGGCGACGCCCTGATGGAGATCGATGCGTCGGTCACCACCGGCCGCACCCTGGCCGAGATCACCGCAGGCGCGCCGCCGCATACGCTCACCGCTTCAACAAAGCCCGCCGCCAGGCCGAAGAGGAAACGCGCGGCGAAGGCCCCTCCGTCCTCATCGGGGCCGCCCGACTTCGTGCCCATCCAGTTCGCAAAGGTCGTGGACCATCCGCCGCCCGCCAAGGGGTGGGCGCATGAGATCAAGTTCGACGGATATCGCATCCAGGTCGGCGTAGGCGGAGGCCGCGCGGCCCTGCGGACCCGAAAGGGCCTGGACTGGAGCGACAAGTTCCAGGTTTTAGCCGCCCAGGCGGCTTCCTGGCCGGAGGGGGTCGTCGACGGGGAACTCTGCGCCCTGGGCCAGGACGGCACGCCCGACTTCTCGGCGCTTCAGGCCGCCATCTCGGACGGCGAGACGGACAAGCTCATCTACTTCGCCTTCGACCTGCTGTTCGACGCAGACGAGGACCTGCGCAATCTGCCGTTGGCGCACCGAAAGGCGCGGTTGCAGGCCTATGTCGATCGTGTGGGCGCCGCCGGGCCCCACCTGCGCTTTGTCGAACACTTCGCCTCGTCCGGCGAGGCGGTGCTGAAAAGCGCCTGCCGTATGGATCTCGAAGGCGTCATCTCCAAGAAGCTGGACGATCCCTATCGCGCCGGCCGCACCGCATCCTGGGTCAAGTCCAAGTGCCGAGGCCGCGACGAGGTGGTGATCGGCGGCTGGTCCTCGGAAGGCGGCGCGCGGCTGCGTTCGCTGCTGGTCGGCGTGCGGGAGGGCCAGGGCTTGCGCTACATGGGCCGGGTCGGCACCGGCTTCTCGGCCGAACTGTCCAAAACCCTGCTGCCAGCCTTGAAGGCGCAGGCGTCGGACGACAATCCCTTCACCGGCAAGACCGCCCCCCGGCGGGGTCGGGACATCCACTGGCTGAAGCCGGTGCTGGTGGCCGAGATCGAACACGGCGGCATCACCGAAGGCGGTAATGTGCGCCAGGCCGCCTACAAGGGCCTGCGTGAGGACAAGACGGCGTCCGAAGTGACGGCCGAACCGCAGGCCCCTGCCATCGCGCCGAAGACGGCGACGCCGGCATCCAAGCCGCGCGGCAGAGAGAAGGTGGTGGTGGCCGGCGTCACCCTGACCAATCCCGACAAGGTGCTGTGGCCCGAACATGACGGCCCGCGCGCCATCACCAAGGCGGACCTTGCCCGCTATATGGAGGTGGCGGCCGAGCGCATCCTCCCGCACGTGGCCGACCGGCCCGTCTCCATCATCCGCGCGCCGGAGGGCGTGGGCGGCGAGACATTCTTCCAGCGTCACGCCATGCCGGGCCACAATCCGCGCCTGAAGTTGATCGACGTGAAGGAACGCAAGCCCTATGTCGCCGTGGCCGATGTCGGCGGCCTGGTCGCGGTCGCTCAGTCGGGAGGGCTCGAACTGCACCCTTGGGGCTGCAAGCCCGGCGATCCCGAAACGCCCGAGCAGATCACCTTTGATCTTGATCCGGACGAGGGATTGAACTTCGACGACGTGATCGCCGCCGCGCTGCTGCTGAAACCGCGCCTGGAGGCGCTGGGATTCTCACCCTTCGTCAAGACCACCGGCGGCAAGGGCCTGCACGTCGTGGTCCCCATCAGGACAGACGCGCGCAGCAGCATCGAGTGGGACCGCTGCAAGGCCCTCGCCAAGGCCGTGTCCGAGGCCATGCGCAAGGACCATCCCGAGCGGTTCACCACCACCCTGGCCAAGAAGGCGCGTGGTGGAAAGATCTTCCTCGACTATCTGCGCAACGGCCGCATGGCCACCGCCGTCGCGCCCTGGTCGCCACGCGCCCGACCGGGCGCCGGCATCGCCTTTCCGCTATCATGGAGCCAGGTGAAGCCAGGCCTGGATCCCCGCGCCTACACCCTGCTCACCGCACCCGCCCTCTTGAAAAAGGCCGACCCGTGGAAGGACTTCCGCGCCTCCGCCGCCTCGGCTCGGCCCGCCATGAAGACGCTGGGCGTCTGATCCGCTAGGCTGATCCGGCTCAGGAGACGATCATGGCGGGTTTGAAGGACAAGCGCGGCTTCATCGACAAGGACCGCCTGGATCTGTCCGAGCGGCAGGCCGTCGAATACTGGATGAAGCGCTGGGGCGTGACGCGCGACCAGATCACCGCCGCCCACCGCAAGGTCGGCCGCATGACCAAGGACATAGCGGCCGAACTGGGAAAGAAGCGCTAGAGGTCAATCAGGCCGCCTTCTTGCCCGCCGCAGTCTTCTTCGCGGGGGCCTTCTTGGCCGCTGGCTTCTTGGGCTCAGACGTCTTGGCCGGGGGCGAGCTCTTGGCGGACGTTTTCTTGGGGGCGGGCTTCTTGGCCGCACCGCCGCTGGCCGAGCCCTGCAGGCTGGCGCGCAGGGCCGCCATCAGGTCGATGACGTTGGTGTCGTCGGGTTCAGGCGCCTCGACCACGTTCTTGCCGCCCTTCTGCTTGGCCTTGATCATCTCGCGCAGGGCGTCGTCATAGCGGTCGGTGAAGTCCGCCGGATCAAAGTCGCCTTCCTTTTGGCCGATGATGCGGGCGGCGATCTCGACCATGTCCTTGTCGGCCTTCACCGCAGGGATGTCGTCGAAATAGTCGCCGGCCGAGCGAACCTCGTCGTGGGCCCGAAGGGTGTAGGCGATCAGCCCCTTGTCCCGCACCTCCAGCGCCAGCTGCCGCTCGCGCCCGCGTAGCACCAGACAGCCCAGCGCGATCTTGCCCGCCGACTTCATCGCCTCGCGGATCACGGCGAACGCCTCGGCCCCCACGCCCTTTTCCGGCACGATGTAGAAGGGATCGTCCCAGTAGAGCCGGTCGATCTCGTGCTCGTCGACGAATTTGTCGATCGAGATGGTGCGCGTGCTTTCCAGCTTCACCTTGTCGAAGTCGGCCTCGTCGAACAGGACGTATTCGTCCTTGGACACCTCATAGCCCTTGACCAGATCGCTGCGCTCGATCGGCCCGGTGTCGGGATCGGTCGGCACCATGCGGATGCGGTTGTTGGTTTCGGGGTTGATCAGGTGAAAGCTGATGTCGTTGGTCTTGGTCGTGGCCGTGTACATCGCGACCGGACAGGTCACGAGCGACAGCTTCAGATGCCCTTGCCAGGTAGGACGCGCGGCCATGGTGTGTCTCCGTTCACCGGCTGAACGTGAGTCCCTCCCCGCCGGTTTCGCGCTCAGTGGAAATCGCGCGATCCGGGCAGGACACGGACATCACGCGGATGCTTGCCGGTGGGCAAACGCGGCGCCTGCGGGTATTTGACGGCGTCGGCGCGCGACAGCTGCACCTCCAGGTCATAGTCCTCCGACAGCCGGCGCAGCTCGGCCGAGCGGTCGACGACGCGGCGCACCATGACGTGCATGACGCCCTCGATGCTCTTCTCCACCGTGCCCTCCACCTCCATCAGGCGCGCCGCCATGACCTCGCGGCGATAGGTCTCGAACAGCCGCGCCCACAACAGCACGTTCACGACGCCGGTTTCGTCCTCCAGGGTGACGAAGATGGCGTTGCCCGATCCCGGCCGCTGGCGCACCAGCACCACGCCGGCGGTGCGGATCAGGGCGCCGTGCTTTCTGGCCTCCGCCTCCGCCGCGCTCAGCACCCCCTCGGCTCGGAACACGGGCCGCAGGATATGCATCGGATGGCCCTTCAGCGACAGGCGCGTGGTCTGGTAGTCGGTGGCGATGTGCTCGCGCAGCGGCATCAGAGGCAGCTCGGCCGCCGCCTCCTCTCCCAGCTCCCGCGCGCCGCGGGCGGCGGCCGCCTGGAACAGCGGCAGGGGCGCATCGTCCGGCAGGCGTCGCACGGCCCACAGCCCCTCGCGCCGATCCAGGCCCAGCGAGCGAAAGGCGTCCGCATCGGCGAGCTTGCGCATGGCGCCGGCCGGCAGCCCCGCCCGTCGCGCCATCTCCTCCACATCACGATAAGGCCGATCCCGCGCCGTGGTCAGGGCGCCGGCCCAATCCTCCCTGAAGCCGTCGATCTGCCGAAATCCCAGCCGCAGCGCCAGGCCGCCTGGCGCGGGCTCCAGACCGTTGTCCCAGCCGCTGTGGTTCACGTCGATGGGCCGAACCTCGACGCCGTGCTCCTGCGCGTCGCGCACCAGCTGGGCCGGCGCATAGAAGCCCATCGGCTGGCTGTTCAGCAGCGCGCAGCAGAACACCGCCGGCTCGTGGCATTTGATCCAGGCCGAGATGTAGACGAGCCGCGCGAACGACACCGCGTGGCTCTCGGGAAAGCCGTAGGAGCCGAAGCCCTTGATCTGATCAAAGCAGCGCTGAGCGAAGGCCCGGTCGTAGCCGCGCGCGACCATCTTCTCGACCATCAGGCTTTCGAAACGGTCCAGTTTCCCTTCGCCCTTGAACGTCCCCATGGCCTTGCGCAGGCCGTTGGCCTGGATGGAGGTGAACTCAGCCGCGACCATGGCGATCTTCATGGCCTGCTCCTGGAACAGCGGAACCCCCAACGTCTCCTTCAGGATGTGCCGCAGCTCGTCGGGATCGTGCGGCGGCGCGGGACTGGGATAATCCGGCTCCTCCAGCCCGTTCCGTCGGCGCAGATAGGGGTGGACCATGTCGCCCTGGATCGGACCGGGACGCACAATGGCGACCTGCACCGCCAGATCGTAGAACTTCTCAGGCTTCAGCCTGGGCAGCATGTTGATCTGAGCCCGGCTTTCCACCTGAAAGACGCCGATGGAGTCGCCGGTCTGCAGCATCTTATAGACGTCGGCGCATTCGTGCGGGACGGTGTCCAAGGCCAAATCCCGATAGCGATGTTCCGCCATCAGGTCGAACGCCTTCTTGATGCAGGTCAGCATGCCCAGCGCCAGCACATCAACCTTCATCAGCCGCAGTTCGTCGATGTCGTCCTTGTCCCACTCTATGAATGTCCGGTCGGGCATGGCGGCGTTGCCGATGGGGACCAGTTCGTCCAGCCGATCCTGCGTCAGCACAAAGCCGCCGACGTGCTGGGACAGGTGGCGCGGAAAGCCCAGCAGGCGACGGGTCATGATCACCGCCCGCTTCAGCATCGGGTTTTCGGGATCGAGCCCGGCCTGAACCACGCGTTCGTCCGGCAGGTCGCGGCCGAAGCTGCCCCATTCCCCTCCGGCCAGCCGCGCCGTCACGTCCTCGGTCAGGCCCAGCGCCTTGCCGACCTCGCGGATGGCGCTGCGCGGGCGATAGCGGATCACGGTGGCGGCGATCCCCGCGCGATGTCGGCCGTAGCGTTCGTAGATGTGCTGGATCACCTCCTCGCGCCGTTCGTGCTCGAAATCGACGTCGATGTCGGGCGGCTCCTTCCGATCCGAGGACAGAAAGCGCTCGAACAGCAGATCGTGGTGTTCCGGATCGACCGAGGTGATCCCCAGCACGTAGCAGACGGCCGAGTTCGCCGCCGATCCTCGCCCCTGGCACAGGATGCCTTCCTTGTTGGCGAAAAGTACGATGTCGTGGATCGTCAGGAAGTAGTGGGCGAGCTTCTCCTCGGCGATGAAATCAAGCTCCTTTACGAGCAAGTCATGGACCTTGGCCGGCGCGCCGTTCGGGTATTTCTGGGCCGCATAGGTCCTGACCAGATGCTCCAGATGTCCCTGCGCCGTTGATTGCGGCGGCACGGGCTCCTCGGGGTAGTTGTAGCTGAGGTCGCCCAGATCGAAGGCCACGCGCGTCAGGAAATCCTGCGTCTCGGCAATGGCTTCCGGCGCATCCCTGAACAATCGCATCATCTCGGACGCGGGCTTCAGGTGACGTTCGGCATTGTCCTTCAGCCGGCGTCCGGCCTCGTGGATCACGGTCTTTTCGCGGATGCAGGTCAGCACGTCCTGCAGGTCGCGCTCCGCCGGGTCGTGGTACAGGACGTCGTTGGTCGCCAGCAGGGGAACGTCCCATCGCTGCGACAGGGTCTTCAGCCGCGCCAGCCGACGCCGATCATCGCCCCGCCTGTGCATGGCGGCGGCCAGCCAGACGGCGCCGGGCGCGGCCTCCGCCAGCCGCCCGATCACCACATCAAGGCCGTCCAGCCGACGCGGCGGCATGACCACCAGCAGCAAGCCTTCGGGCGCCGCGACGAGGTCGTTCAGCCCGATCTCGCATTCGCCTTTCTTCGCCCGCCGATTGCCCAGCGTCAGCAGGCGGCACAGCCGGCCCCAGCCCTGGCGGTCTTCGGGATAGGCCAGGATGTCGGGCGTGCCGTCGTTGAACCGCAGGCGCGCGCCCAGGATCAGCTTGAACGTCGCGGCGCGCCGCTTGATCTCTTCGCGGTCGATGTGGGCGAAGGCGGGATCATCGACCCAGACGATCTCGCCCAGGCCGCCCGCCTCGTGCACCTTTTCGGGCGCCCAGCCTTCTTCCCGGAACAGCTTCAGCGCGCTCCAGGCCCGCACCACCCCTGCCAGGGTGTTGCGGTCGGCCAAGCCCATGCCCGTGTGGCCGCGCAGGATGGCGCTGAGCACCAGTTCCTTGGGATGCGACGCCCCCTCCAGAAAGGAGAAGTTGCTGCGCGCCGCCAGTTCGGCATAGGCGCTCATGCGAACACGCCGTGCAGATACCAGCGCGGCGGCGGCTCCTCGCCGTAGAAGCCGGCGCGGAACACCCAGAACCGCCGCCCCTGCCCGTCCTCCACGCGATAATAGTCGCGCGTCCGCTCCTTGGGCCTATGCCACCACTCACCTGCGATCCTCTCGGGCCCCTCGGCGCGGGTCACGACATGGTCGATGCGGCGCCAGCGGAAGCGGGCGGGCGAGCCGTCCGGCAGGGCGGCCATGGCCTCAACCGGCTGGGGCGGATCAAACACCTGAAGCGGCCTGAGCGGCGGGTCGGCGGGATCACGCTCGCCCCAGTCCCCCGCTGGGTCGAGGGCTTCGGCGGCCGCGATGAACCGCTCGGCGCGCTCGGGCGCATGAGATTGCACCGGCTCGATGCGGACCACCGCCTGCGGGCCCAGCCGCGCCGACAGCCGGTCGATCAGCGGCCCCAAATCATCCTGCGGCGCCTCGGCCTCCAGCCCGCTCTGCGCATAGGCCAGCCTCTGGGCGACCGGGATGGTCAAGCGCAGGTGATCAAAGCCGAAGCCCGGATCCAGCGGCCGGGCCAAGCTGGCCAGCCTTTCGCGAAACAGCCGCAGCACGGCGGGGGCGTCGCGCGTCGGCCGACCCGTCCGGATCGTGATCCGCCGCACCTCGCCGTCCACGCGGAAAAAGGCGGCCTGAAAGGCGCGGCCGCCCTGCCCCCGCTGGTCCAGCCGATCCATGACCTCCACCAGCAGGTCGCCGACCACGGCTTCAACATCGGCGGTTTCGGTGATCGGCTCGACCAGGATGCGATCGGCTGCGCACACACCGGCCGGCCGCGATGGGGTGATCCGCGCATCCTCAAGCCCCAGCACGCGCCGGAGCCGCGTCGGCAGGTCAGACCCGAACCGAGCGGTCAGCGGCGCGGTCGGGCGATCGTCGAGGTGCGCCAGCGTCTTCAGCCCCGCGCGAGACAGGGCCTGCTCCTCCTTTTCCGGCAGTTCCAGCGCGTTGATGCGCAGCCGCCGCCCCGCCGTGCGCGCCTGACCTTTTGCAATGATCCCGCCCGGCCCGAACCGCGCCCAGGCGCGCGCGCTCTCGGCGGTGTCTGACATCGCCAGCCGCACCTGAAGACCTATGCCCGCCGCCCGCCACTTCACCGCCTGCGCCAATCGGGCTTCGCCGCCGAACAGGTGGGCGCAGCCGGTCACGTCAAGCACCAGGCCGTCATTCCCGTCCAGGGCCGCCATGGGGCTGAACCGGCCCCAGTCCTCCAGCACCCGCTTCAGCAGCGTCTCGTCGCCCTCCGGCTGGTGGGCCACCGATCGCACGGCGGGCGTGCGCGCCTGGGCGTCGGCCAGGGTCATGCCGGAAGTCAGGCCCAGGCTGGCGGCAAGACAATCCACCGCCGCCAGCCGCAAGGCGCCGCCCACCTTTGCGACAAAGGCCACGGGCACGGCCTCATCCGTATCGCCGGCGGGCGTCTCCCGCAGCCGCCGGTCGGCCGCCAGCCAGGGAAACCAGGCCGCCAGATACCGACGGCAGGCTGAACGATCCACGCTCACGATCCCACTCCATGCTCCAGGGGCCGGCGGCCGCGCCGCCGCGCCGCCGCATCAGTTCGACTTCAAAGGCGGGTCGGCCGGGCGCATTGGCCTCCAGCGCCTGCGAGGGTGCGGTGCACACGCGCCAGCGGCTGTCGGCGGCGCTGGGCTGCGGCTCGGTTCCCATCCGCACCAGAATCGCCGTGGTCTGTCCCTTGGCGGCCATCAGCGACAGCCGACGGCTGGCCGTCAGCGTCATGGCCTTGGCGTCGCCCCAGGCGCTCAGCAGCACCGCATCCACGCCCGCGCTGGACAGCGCCTCCTCGCCTGCGGCCAGCAGCGCCTGCGTTTCGCGAACCCGCACCAGCACGACCCGACCTGGATCGACGCCCCACTCATGCAGGCCGGGGCCGTGGATGCGGCCGGTCTCCCGATCCGCCATCTCCTGCACACCCCATACCAGCGCGCCCTTGCCGCCCGCCCGCAGCGCCAGTCCCAGAGCGAACCCCTGCGCCGCCGCCGCGTCTCCAAAGCTCGCGGGATAGATGTCGTGCAGCGCATGGCGGGCCAGGCCCTGCAGCCGCGCATCCACCGTCTCGACGCCCAGGCCGAAGCGTTCGGCCGACCCGTTCAGGCTCGCCGCTCCCAGCGCCTCCAGGCGCGTCTTCAGGCCATCAATGTTGGGGCGGACCCGCACGTAAGTTCTCCTTTTGTTCTTATATGCCTCCTTCCACGACCGGTGAGTCAACCAGAGTCCGATAGGCTGTTAGGAATTTCTTCCGGATAAGTCGGCGCGTCGTCCGGCGGCGGGTTGGCGTCAGCCGAGCGCCTTCAGGAACAGCACGCGCGCCGCGCCATAGTCGCGCGCATCCAGCCGCTCATAGCCGGGCGTCTCGATCTCCGGCTCGTCCGATCCGCGCTCGAACACCACAAGCGCGCCGGGCTTCAGCCAGCCGCCTTCGGCCAGCCGCAGCAGCGTCTGTTCGCCTAGACCCTTGCCGTAGGGCGGGTCGAGAAAGGCGAGATCAAACGCCTCGCCGGCCGAGCCGGGCCGCACGCCCAGATCCGTCGCGCTGCGCCGATGCACCCGCGTTCTGCCGAACAGACCAAAGCTTTCCGCATTCTCGCGGATCGCGCCGCGCGCGCCGTCGTCCGTCTCGACAAACAGGCAGAATGAGGCTCCGCGCGACACCGCCTCGAACCCCAGGGCGCCTGATCCGGCGTAAAGGTCGATGACCCGCGCCTTTTGGAGCGGCTCGGCCCAGGCGGCGTGCTCCAGCACGTTGAAGATCGCCTGGCGCGCACGGTCGGAGGTCGGGCGCGTGCCCTGCCCCTCCGGCGCGACAAGCGCCCGGCCCTTCAGGCTTCCGGCGACGATACGCAACGGGATCAGCCGCCCGAGCGGGGTCCGCGCGGGCCGCCGGGACGCGGCTTGCCGCCCGGCGCACGGCCGCTGGTTCCCGAAGGTCCAGTGGGCTTGCCGCCGGTGCGCGGCCTTGCGTCCCGAACCGGGCGCGAGGCGGGTCTGGCATCCGCCCGCGAGGCGCCTTCACGCGGCTTGAAGCTGCGGGCCGGGCGGTCGCCTTCGGCCCGCGCGGCGGGCGCGCGATCGCCTTCCGGCGCGGTGCGTTCGCGCGGCTTGAAGGTCTTCTTGTGCTCAAACTTGGGTTTGGCCTTGGCCCAGCCGTCCTTCTTGGCCGGACGTTCGCGGCGGTCGACCGCATCGGCCTGGGCCGTTTCTGCGGCGCGCACGCGGCTGGGCTTTCTGGACGGGTCCGACATGGCCGAACCCGAGCGGCCCTTGACGATGGGCGTGGAAATGCGACGACCGGGGATCGGCGCGGGCGTCTCCACGGTGTTGCCGGTCGGCAGGTTGTCCGGCCGGATGTGCTCGCCCAGCATCTCGCGGATCACGCGCGGGCCGACCTCTTCCACCGCTCCGACCGGCAGGACGTCCAGCCGGAACGGGCCATAGGCCAGGCGGATCAGGCGGTTGACCGTCAGGCCGATCGACTCCAGCACCTTGCGGACCTCGCGGTTCTTGCCTTCGGTGATGGAGACGCTGACCCACAGGTTGGCCGGGGCCTTGCCGTCCTCGGACTTGCTTTCCTTGGCCTTGTCCAGCGTGGCTTCGATCGGGCCGTATTCGACGCCGTCGACGGTGACGCCGTCCTTCAGCTTGTCGAGGTCGGCCTGGGTGACGCGTCCGCGTGCCCGGGCCCGGTACTGGCGCACCAAGGCGGTGGACGGCAGCTCAAGCGCTCGGCTGAGCTCTCCGTCGTTGGTCAGCAGCAGCAGGCCCTCGGTCGCCAGGTCGAGCCGTCCGACCGAGATCACGCGCGGCAGGCCGGCCGGCAGGGCGTCGAACACGGTTGGCCGTCCCGCCGGGTCGTTATGGCTGGTCAGCAGGCCCGCCGGCTTGTGATAGCGCCAGACGCGCGTCGCCTGCGCCGCCGTGATGGGCTTGCCGTCCACGGTGATCACGTCCTCGCGCGTCACCAGGGTCGCGGGCGTATCCAGGATGCGGCCGTTGACCGCCACCTTGCCCAGACCGATCAGACGCTCGACCTCGCGGCGCGAGGCGATGCCGGCGCGGGCCATGGCCTTGGCGATTCGCTCGCTGCGGACCGGGGCCGCAGGGCCCTTGGCTGTCTTCGGGCTGTCCCTGCCGCCATCCCTGCCGCCTGGGCGCGGACGCTCTCCGCGCGGCTTGTCGCCAAAGGATTTCGCCCCGTCTTCGCTCTTGCGGAAGGCGGGCTTGCGGGGGCCGGAAGCGCGGTCGGCTTGACGCGCGAAGGGCTTCTTGTCGTTGTCGTCTGTATGGCGGACCATGATGAGCGGTTCATGCGCATGGCGCTGGACGAAGCGCAAGCGGCGGCGGACGCGGGCGAGGTCCCGGTGGGCGCCGTCGTGGTCGATCCGGCGACCGGCGATGTGGTCTCGACAGGCGCCAACGGCCCGGTCGGCGCACACGATCCGACCGCCCATGCCGAGATCGTCGCCATGCGCCGCGCGGCGCAAATGCTGGGCAATTACAGGCTCACCGGCCTGACGCTCTATGTGACGCTTGAGCCTTGCGCCATGTGCGCGGGCGCCATCAGCCACGCGCGCATCGGTCGTGTAGTCTGGGGGGCGGACGACCCTAAGGGCGGCGCGGTGATCCACGGCGCGCGCGTGTTCGATCAGCCGACCTGCCACTGGCGGCCCTTGGCGGAGGGCGGCGTCCTGGCGACGGAGGCGGCGGAGACGCTGCGCGCCTTCTTCCGGGCGCGGCGCGGAACACGCGCACACAGCGCACGTTAGGCGGAAGGTCGCCCAAGCGGCGCCGTTACGCACGAGGGGGCGTCGCAGCCATGAAGCCTGATCTGCCGCAGTCGATCCTGCTGAGCGGCCTAGCCGCCCTTACGCTGCTGTCCGGATGCGGCCCCGATCCGGCCGAGGCGCCGAACAGCGGCGATGCGGTGAAGCAGCGCGCCATGGAGGCCCAAACCACGCGCCGACGCACCGGCGCCGAAATCCAGGACCGGGCCCTGAACCGCGTCGTCCAGGCCGTCTATCTGTGCGAGAACGGCGACCGCCTGTCGGTCGATTTCGACAATCCTCGCCAGATGGCGACGGTGCGCACCTCCAACGGCGAGGCGGTCGACCTCTATCAGGAGCGGGCGGCGGACGGCCTCTGGTATCGCTCCAGCACCACCGAACTGAGAGGTCGGGGTGCCTTGGCCACCTGGACCAGCCAGGGCCGTCCATCGACCGAGTGTCGCGCGATCGACTAGGGTCCCGACTCATAACCACCACGCGATGATGGCGGCGAGGGCTATGGCGGCGATGTAGGTGCAGGCGAGCTTGTCGTAACGTGTTGCGACGCGGCGGAAGTCCTTGATGCGGCAGAAGGCGCG
>JAEYAO010000044.1 GCA_023456105.1 Pseudomonadota bacterium
AGAACCTGCGCAAACTGGCCAAACTGATCCCGCCGCTGACGCCAGCGACCGCGTGAGGCGGGAGAGAACCGCCGCGTCCGTTACTGGCGGCGACCTCAGCAGCCGCCTTTTTCAACGAAATCGGCGCCAACCCGACTTTCCACGCGTCTCGCCCTCGACTTCCTGGTCGAAGGAAGCCCGTGTGGAGGCCATGACCGAGAGTGAAGACGATGACCCCCGACCCCGGCATTTGGAAGACATGATGTTGTCGGCGATCTGGACGCGGCTGGAGCAGGCGGGGGACCTGGCCACGGCCTCCGACGTGATGGCTGCCCTGCCAGATGTGGCGGCGCTCGCGGATGAGACGGCCATATTGGCCCGCGCCCTGGAACTCCTTCGGCGGACAGAATCCGAAGGCTGAGATTTCTCCTTCTTCCATTGGACTTGGCGGCGGAAGCAAGCGTTGGTCGCTCCACCGCAAGGGTGCGGATGGAGAGAAATCATGAACCAGAACAATATGAAGCCGGCTGGCGAAGGTGCGTCACAGCCCGCGCGCTTCAGCAAGATCAGCCAGGTGGTCGCCCTACTGCGCCGCCCCGAAGGCGCCACGGCGGCTCAGATCATGGCGGCGACCGGCTGGCAGGCCCACAGCGTGCGCGGCGCCATCGCCGGGCAGATTCGCAAGAAGCTGGGCCTGACGGTCGCGACCGAGAAGGTCGGGGGCCTGACCGTCTATCGCATCACGGCCGCCTGATGGCGGAAGACACGGTGACCCTGGAGGGCCTGCGGGCGGAATGGCGGGACAAGTTCATGACCGCTCCGCCAAAGCTCAGATCCCGCGACCTGATGGCGCGGGAGATCGCCTATCGCGAACAGGTCGCCCGCGAGGGCGGCCTGTCCCGGACGATGGAACAGCGCCTGGCCAGGTTGGCGGAGCGGTTCGCCGAGGACGAGGCCTACCAGCCGTCCCAGGCCCCGAGGATTAAGCCCGGTAGCTGCTTCGTGAAGGACTGGCGAGGCGAACGCCATGAGGTCTGGGTGAAGGAGGAAGGCTTCAACTACCGGGGTAGGGACTTCGCTTCCCTCAGTCAGGTCGCCTTCGCCATCACCGGCACCAAGTGGAACGGACCGGCCTTCTTCGGTCAGAGGAAAGCGGGGCGGCCATGAAAGCCCTCCGCTGCGCCATCTACACCCGTAAATCCACCGAGGAGGGGCTGGAACAGGGCTTCAACAGCCTGCACGCCCAGCGGGAGGCCTGCGAGGCCTATGTCCTGTCCCAGGCCGGCGAAGGCTGGCAGGCCCTGCCCAGGGAATATGACGACGGCGGCTATTCCGGCGGCAGCATGGAGCGACCGGGGCTGAAGCAACTCATGGCCGACATCGCCAAGGGCGAGATCGACATCGTGGTGGTCTACAAGGTGGACCGCCTGACCCGGTCGCTGCCGGACTTCGCCAAGATGGTGGAGGCCTTCGACGCCAGGGGCGTCAGCTTCGTCTCGGTGACCCAGGCCTTTAACACCACCAACAGCATGGGACGGCTGACCCTGAACGTGCTGCTGTCCTTCGCCCAGTTCGAGCGGGAGGTCACGGCCGAGCGGATCCGAGACAAGATCGCGGCGTCCAAGGCCAAGGGCATGTGGATGGGAGGGCCGCCGCCGCTGGGATACGATGGCGTGGACCACAGGCTGATCCCGAACGCCGATGAGGCGCCCACGGTCAGGATGATGTTCGAGCGATACCTCGAACTGCGCTCGGTCCTGGAACTACAGGCCGAACTGAGGCGACAGGGCGTTCGATCCAAGCTCCGGACGACCAAGGCCGGCAAGGTTCGGGGCGGGGCCGTGATCAGTCCCGGCGCCTTGCGGCTGATCCTGATGAACCCCGTCTACAAGGGCGCGCTCAGGCACAAGGAGAAGCTGGTCGAGGGGGCGCACGAGGCGATAGTGCCTCCCGAGACCTGGGAGGCCGTCAACGCGGCTTTGACACGACGCAGCCAATCGCTCGCCGAGGATCGCGCCCGGGGAACCAGCGGCCTTCTCTGCGGCATCCTGAAGGATGACCGGGGGCATACGATGCGGCCGGTGCATACCAAGGGGAAGGCTGGCCAGCGTTACCGGTTTTACTCCTCGGTCGCCCTGGAAAATGGAAGGAAGGACGAGGCCGGTAGCGTGACGCGAATCTCCGCCGGGGTGATCGAGGCCTTCGTCGCCAACAGGATCCTTCCGGCGCTCGATCCAGCCTGGAGGCTGGACGCCGAGCCCGACCAGCGTTTGAGAACCGCCATGGCCAAGGTCACCCTGGGCGAGACTCAGGTTCGTATCCTGACGGCCAAGGGAGCGATTCCTGGTGACCGAACGATCCAGGGCGCCGAACGAGAGGAGCGGGCCGATGGCGAGATCGAGTGGATCCTGCCGGTCCGGCTGAAGCACCGGCACAACGCGGTCTTGATCGAGGCCGAGGGACAATCCCCAACGGCCGCCAATCGGATCGATCGCGCCCTGGTCAGGGCCGTCGCCATGGCCAGGCGATGGACGGCCGACCTCAGGACCGGTCGTCATGGATCGACCGCCCAACTGGCCAAGGCCGAGAATCTCTGTGTTCGCTACCTCGGCCAGATCCTGCCCCTGGCCTACATGGCGCCGGATCTGGTGGAGCAGATCATCGCGGGACGTCAGCCCCAGGCCCTGTCACTCGGCGCCTTGATCGCCCATCCCTTCCCGATGGATTGGAACGAGCAGCGCAGGCTGTTCATGGCCATCGGCGCGGTCGGCTAGACCCGACCCTTCCTCACGATCGGAGACTTAAATCCCGCCGCCGGTCCTCCGGCGGCGGCTCGGTTCGGGCTAACCCTTCTCCGCGGACACCTGCGGCCAAACCCGGAAGTGGAAACATGGGCCTGGAGAATGGGGCGGGGAACAGCCGGCCAAACCGCGCGGAAATCCTCTCCACGGCGGGATTGGCGTCCGCGTTAACCGTCTAACTGTCTGAAAAGAGTGGCCAGTCTCCCCCTTCCCCGGCCGGCCGGTGAAAGGGGGAGACTGATTGGTGGAGCTAAGCGGAGTCGAACCGCTGCCCTCTTGAATGCCATTCAAGCGCTCTACCAACTGAGCTATAGCCCCGGACCTTTCGGTCTGGTGTCGCCCGGTTCGTCTTGCGACGGCCCCCGGCGAGGCGGCGGAACCTATGTCGAAGCTTTTCGGCGATCAAGCCTGTTTCGACATTTATTTTCGGCCGGGTTCCAGGGGCCGAAAAGGTAGCAGAATCAATAGTCGAGCCGTTGTTCCGCCGCGCCTCGACTAGCGTCAGGCGCGGCGGAAGCAAGCGAAAAGATCAGTCGTCGTCCTTGGACGGCTTGGCGATCTCGTCGTCGAAGGAGTCGTCGTCCTCGTCCTCGATGAAGGGCACGGAGTCATCGTCGTCGTCGGTCAGGACATCGTCGTCGTCGCCGTCGGTCGAGCCCATGCCGGGTTCTTCCGATGCGTCGCTCGGGGTGTCCTCGTCATCATCGGGCGTCAGGATCGGCTCGTGGCCTTCCTCGTCGATCTCGGGAGCGCGGACGGTCTCGTCCTCTTCCTCGTCGTCGCCTTCGGCCTTCTTGTCGACGACCTGATCCTCGGCCTCGTCATCGGCGGGATAGCCCGGACGGGTGCGACGGCTGCGCAGCTTCAGCGCCTCTTCCGGATCGAAGTCGGTGGAGCATTTAGGGCAGTGGGCGGGGCGGCGGTTCAGGTCGTAGAACTTTGCCTGACAATTGGGGCAGACCTGCTTGGCGCCCAGTTCGGGATTGGCCACGGCGATACTTTCAACAGGTGGAATTCGGGGCGGTCCCTTGCCACCCCACGGGGCCGCTGTCAAAAGCGATCTTCGCGCCGCCCGCCCGGCCGATCCCCTGATGACCAGCTTTCACGCGGGCCCGCCATGACCTCTCACCTCACCGCGCGACGATCCCAGGCCCTGAGCGGTCGGGTGTGTGCGCCGGGCGACAAGTCGATCTCGCACCGCGCGCTGATCCTGGGCGGCATGGCGCAGGGCGTGACCGAGATCGAGGGGCTGCTGGAGGGCGACGACATCCTGGCCACCGCCCGCGCCGTGGAGGCCTTCGGCGCCGGCGTGGAGCGTCTGGGCCCCGGCCGCTGGCGCGTGATGGGGAAAGGCGGCTTCGAGACGCCGGTGGACGTCATCGACTGCGGTAATGCGGGCACCGGCGTTCGCCTGTTGATGGGGGCTGCGGCGGGATACGGCCTGACGGCGACCTTCGACGGCGACGCGAGCCTGCGCAAGCGGCCGATGAAGCGGGTGACGGCGCCGCTCCGCCGGATGGGCGCGCGCTTCGGCTGGCTGGCCGGCGAGGACCGGTTGCCGGTCACCCTGACCGGCGGAGCCCTGACGGCTATCGACCACGAGCAGCAGGTGGCCTCGGCCCAGGTCAAGTCGGCCATCCTGCTGGCCGGGCTGAATGCGGACGGCGTCACCTCGGTGCTGGAGCCGGAAAAGAGCCGCGACCACACCGAGCGCATGCTGCGCGCCTTCGGCGCCGAGGTGGGCGTAGAGCCCGCGGGCGATGGCTGGCGCGTGACGCTGAAGGGCGGGCAAGGCCTGCGAGGAAGAGGCGTGGCCGTGCCGGGCGACCCGTCCTCGGCCGCCTTTCCACTGGCCGCCGGGCTGATCACGCCGGAGTCGGAGGTGACGGTTGAGGGCGTGATGCTGAATCCCCTTCGCACCGGCCTGTTCGACACCTGGATCGAAATGGGTGCGGACCTGACGATCTCGAACCGCCGTGAGGCCGGCGGCGAAGAGGTCGGCGACATCACCGCGCGCCATTCAAACCTCAAGGGCGTGGTCGTGCCTGAGGCGCGCGCCGCCTCCATGATCGACGAATATCCGATCCTGGCCGCCACGGCCGCCTTCGCCGCCGGCCAGACGGTGATGCGCGGCGTCGGCGAGATGCGCGTCAAGGAAAGCGATCGCATCGCCCTGATGGTCGCCGGCCTGGGCAGCTGCGGCGTCGCGGTGGAGGAGGAGCCGGAAGGCTTCATCGTCACGGGAGGTCCGGTCAGAGGCGGAGCCGTCGTTCGTACCGCCCACGACCACCGCATCGCCATGAGCCACCTGGTGCTGGGCCTCGCGGCGGACGCGCCCGTCTCCGTCGACGACCCTGGCATGATCGCCACCAGCTTCCCCGGCTTTGTCGAGATGATGCGCGGCTTGGGCGGGGGCGTCGCATGAGGCTCGTCATCGCCGTGGACGGTCCGGCTGCGTCGGGCAAGGGAACGATCGCCGGCCGACTGGCGCGCGAGTACCGGCTGCCGCATCTGGACACGGGCCTGTTGTATCGCGCGGTGGGGCTGAAGGTGCTCGAGACGGGCGGCTCGCTGGACGACGCCGAGGCGGCGGAAGCGGCGGCGAGGGGGCTGGACGCCCGCAGCCTGTCGGACGATCCCCGCCTGACGACCGGCGAGGCGGGGGAGGCCGCCAGCCGGGTGGCGGGTCATCCCGGCGTGCGCGCCGCGCTGCTGAGGCTGCAGCAGGACTTCGCCGCGCAAGCCGGCGGCGCCGTGCTGGACGGCCGCGACATTGGCACGGTGATCGCACCGGGCGCGTCCGCCAAGCTGTTCGTCACCGCCACGCCCGAGGTGAGGGCGACCCGGCGCTGGAAGCAGCTGACCGCGCGTGGCGACGACATCGCCTTTGAAGACATGCTGGCCGATATTCAGCGCAGAGACGAGCGCGACGCCGGCCGGGGCGCCGCCCCCATGGTGCAGGCGCAAGACGCGGCCTTGCTGGACACCACCGACATGGGTATAGAGGCGGCCTTCGATGCGGCCCGCCGTATCGTCGAGGCGGCGCGCGCCCGGCACGGTCTCTGACCAGCCCCGGCAAATCCAACGCACCGGTTCTCGGACTTTCCGCGGGCGTTCTGAGCGATCCTGTCGCCCTCGCATCCTGACGACCTGCCTATCCTTTCTGTCCACCTCGCGCGGGGCCGCATGGCCGCGCGCCGCAACCCCATCGGAAGCCTAAACCGCTACATGACCGACACTCTCTCCCCCTCGCGCGACGATTTCGCCGCGCTGCTCGACGAACAACTGCAGGGCCGCGACCTCGGCGAAGGCCAGGTCGTCCACGGCCGCGTCGTCGGCATCGAAAAGGACATCGTCATCATCGACGTGGGCCTGAAGACCGAAGGCCGCATCGCCATGCGCGAGTTCGGCCAGGGCGAAGGCGCCGTCCTGCCCAAGATCGGCGACAACGTCGAAGTCTATCTGGAGCGCGTCGAGAACGCCCTGGGCGAAGCGGTCATCAGCCGCGACAAGGCTCGCCGCGAGGAGGCCTGGACCCGCCTGGAAGGCGTGTTCGCCGAAGGCCAGCCGGTCAACGGCGCGATCGTCGGTCGCGTCAAGGGCGGCTTCACCGTCGATCTGGGCGGCGCCTCGGCCTTCCTGCCGGGCTCGCAGGTCGACATTCGCCCGGTGCGCGACGTCGGTCCGCTGATGGGCAAGGAACAGCCCTTCGCCATCCTGAAGATGGACCGTCCGCGCGGCAACATCGTCGTGTCGCGTCGCGCCATTCTGGAAGAAGCCCGCGCCGAACAGCGCACCGAGCTGGTCGGCCAGCTGCAAGAGGGTGAAGTCCGCGACGGCGTGGTCAAGAACATCACCGACTACGGCGCCTTCGTGGACCTGGGCGGCATCGACGGCCTGCTGCACGTCACCGACATGAGCTGGAAGCGCGTGTCGCACCCGTCGCAGGTCCTGAACGTCGGCGACACCGTCAAGGTGCAGATCGTCAAGATCAACCCGGACACCCAGCGCATCAGCCTGGGCATGAAGCAGCTGCAGTCGGATCCCTGGGACGGCGTGGAAGCCAAGTACCCGGTCGGCGCCAAGTACACGGGCCGCATCACCAACATCACCGACTACGGCGCCTTTGTGGAGCTGGAAGCCGGCGTCGAGGGCCTGGTGCACGTCTCGGAAATGTCCTGACCAAGAAGAACGTCCATCCGGGCAAGATCGTCTCCACCTCGCAGGAAGTGGACGTGGTCGTGCTGGACGTCGACAGCTCCAAGCGCCGCATCTCGCTGGGCCTGAAGCAGGCGCAAGACAATCCGTGGGACGCCTTTGTCGCCAACCACCCGATCGGCTCGACCGTCGAGGGCGAAGTCAAGAACGCCACCGAGTTCGGCCTGTTCATCGGCCTGGACAACGACATCGACGGCATGGTGCACCTGTCGGACCTGGACTGGAACGTCTCGGGCGAGGAAGCCATCCAGCGCTATCGCAAGGGCGAAACCGTCAAGGCCAAGGTGCTTGACGTCGACGTCGAGAAGGAACGCGTCTCGCTGGGCATCAAGCAGCTGGGCGGTGATCCGATCGGCGAGGGCGACACCTACCGTCGCGGCCAGCAGGTCACCGTCACCGTCTCGTCGATCGAGTCGGGCGGCATCGAGGTCAAGTTCGGCGAAGACGACGCGCCGGTCACGGCCTTTGTCCGCAAGTCCGACCTGTCGCGCGACCGCAACGAGCAGCGCCCCGAGCGCTTCGCCGTGGGCGACCGCGTGGACGCCATGATCACCGCCGTGGACAAGGCCTCGCGCCGCATCTCCGTGTCGATCAAGGCGCTGGAGATGAAGGACGAACAGGAAGCCATCGAGCAGTTCGGGTCCTCGGACTCGGGCGCCTCGCTGGGCGACATCCTGGGCGCCGCGCTGAAGAACGCGGGCAACAACTCGTAAAAACACCCCTTGCGGGCTGTGTCTTGAAGGGGCGGCCGGAGCGATCCGGCCGCCCTTTTCTTGTCGTGGGACAGGGATTGTCGGGGCGTCGGAGAGGCCGTCAGGCGCGACTGAATCTCACTGGGGCTTTTTTACCCGGACCTCTGCGGCTAGGGTGCGCGCGGAAGGGGTCGGCGCGAGAACGTCGGTCCGCGTAAAAGGCGGGGCGCGATGATCAAGTCGGAGCTGATCGAAAAGCTGGCGGCCGAGAACACACACCTGACGCACGGCGAGGTGGAGCGGCTGGTGAACGTCGTTCTGGGCAAGATGACGGATTCGCTGGCCGAGGGCGGCCGGGTCGAGCTGCGCGGCTTCGGCGCCTTTTCGGTGCGGGCGCGCCCGGCGCGGGCGGGACGTAATCCGCGCACGGGCGAGACCGTCGAGGTGCCCGCCAAATGCGTGCCCTTCTTCAAGAGCGGCAAGGAGCTGCGCGAGCGGCTGAACGCCTCGGGCGACGAGCAGGAATGAGCCTCCATGGGACTGCTGTCCGAATTCCGTGAGTTCGCCGTCAAGGGCAACGTGGTCGATCTGGCGGTGGGCGTCATCATCGGCGCGGCCTTCAACGGCATCGTCAAGAGCCTGGTCGATCAGGTGGTCATGCCGCCGATCGGCCTGATCACCGGCGGCATCGACTTCTCCGAGCTGGAGTGGGTGCTGCGGCCGGAGAACCCTGCGACCGCCGAGGTCGAGAAAGTCGCGGTTCAGTACGGCGCCTTTCTGAACACGGTGATCCAGTTCCTGATCGTGGCCTGGGTGGTGTTTCTGCTGGTCAAGGGGATCAACACCCTGCGCCGGCAGCAGGCGGCCCAGCCCGATCCGGCGCCCTCGGCGCCGACGGCGACCGAGTCGCTGCTGACCGAAATCCGCGACGAACTGCGCCAGCGCCCCGGAGCCGGAACGGGCGCCTGATCCGCAATCAGGCCTTGGACGCCTGGCCTGCTTGCGTACGGCGTCGTGCCGGGCGGCGCTCGGACGCGATAGGCGCCGGGCGGTTGCACACGATATAATCGCCGTCCAGCGGCGTCGGCCGCCACAGGACGGCCAAGGCTTCGTCGCGGAACACGGCGTGGCCGTGACCCCAGCCGCCCTCGCGACGCGCCGATCCGCCCAGCGCGCCCAGGCGGGTCAGGAGTTCAGGCGTCAGCGCCTGCAGCCGGACCTTGGCCGCGCCCGTGCCGCGTGCGTTGCGGATCAGGGCGCGCGTCAGCAGGGGAACGGCGTCCGAGCCGTCCAGCGCCTGCAGATCCAGGATCTCCAGGCTGGGCGGATCGATGAGGCTGGTCTTGGCTGTCATCGCCATGGCGGTCCCGGTCAGCCGCCCGTTCTCCATTCGGCCCAGCAGCAAGGGACGGCGCGGCAGGTCCGGGTCGGCCAGGCGCCAGCGCATCATCTCCGCACCCCGGTCGGCGAGCAGCCCGCCTTGGCCGGACAGCGCGCGCCAGAACTCGCCGTAGGGAGAGGCCGACGACACGTCCCGAATCTCCACCACGTTACTTGGCAGCCGGAGCGCCTGAGGCCGCGACAGCCGCCGGTTCATCAGTCGTTCGCCCATCCCCTCTGCGGCCTCGGCGGAGATGCGGCCATAGACCCGACGCAGCACCCGGCCGGCGAGGCAGGCGAGGGGATCGATGGTCCAGGACAGCTTCAGCGCGTGCGTCTGTTCGGGCCATGGCCGCATGCCCAGCCGGCCATAAAGCGGCGCCGACCGGGCGTTCGCGTTCAGGGTGTAGCAGGCGAATACGCCCGGCTGATCCAGAAAGGCCCTGAGCAGCAAACGGCTGGCGCCCTTGTGCTGGGGCGGCACGATGATGGAGAAGCCCGTCGCCGCATGCAGCTGGCGGCCGTCCAGGCCGAAGCGCTGGATCAGATTGCCGAGCATGGCGCAGGGCTGATCGTCCGCATCAACGACCACCCAGCCTTCGGGCGCGTTGATTTCGCGCCGCGCGGGATTGTCGGCTAGCCAGCGCCAGCCGTCCAGCGAACGCTGGGGCCACCCGACCGAAGCATGCAGCCGGTTGAGGGCCGGGTAGTCGTCGGCGCGAACTTCCCGCACGATCATCTCGGCTTCCATCCCTGTCTGGCACGCACGGCTGTCATGGCGTCGTTGATTGCAGAAGACGGGCCATTCCTAACAACCAGAGGTTGCGCAAAGGTGGGCGACGGTTTCGGCTACGAGGTTAAGGCTTGTTCGGACAATCGGCCCGTGCTGCTTATGCGCCTTTCGCGCGTCCGACTGTGGCGCGGCAGTTGGGAGTGAGCCGTTGACGACGACGGATGGGGGGGCGCTTTCGCCTCGCAAGACCTTTTTGGGTCACCCGCGGGGGCTGGTGATCCTGTTCTTCACCGAGATGTGGGAGCGGTTTTCCTACTACGGCATGCGGGCGCTGCTGGTCCTGTACCTGACGCAGCACTTCCTGTTCGGCCCGGCCGAGGCGCAGGGCATCTACGCCGCCTATGCGGCGCTGGTCTATCTGATGCCGGTGGTCGGCGGCATGATCGCCGACAAGTATCTGGGGCAGCGCAAGGCCGTGATCATCGGCGCGGTGCTGCTGGTGCTCGGGCACTTCACCATGGCGTTCGAGGGCTCGGGCGGGCGCGAGCGCCTGACCATCGGCGAGACGACCTACGACATCCAGGTCGAGGGCCGCGACCAGAACCGCCGCATGTTCGCCGTCAACGGCGACGAGCGCGTGCAGATCGCGATCTCGCCGGAAGGCGTCTCCACCGTGGGCGCCGAGCCGTCGGCCGCCAACGCCGCCGATGCGGCCGCCGCCGCCGTGGGCACGGGCTTGGGCACGCCGCCGACCGGTGCGCTGGATCCGGCGACGCAGGCCGCTCCTCAAGCTTCGGCCCAGGCCGGCTTCCCCGCCTTCACCGCCACCGGCGGCTATTCGCTGGAGACCACGCGCGACACGGCGATGGGCGAGCCGGTGCTGTTCCTGGCGCTGTCGCTGATCATCATGGGCGTGGGCTTTCTGAAGGCCAACATCTCCACCGTGGTGGGCGCCCTCTATGAAGAGAACGATCCGCGTCGCGACGGCGGCTTCACCATCTTCTATGTCGGCATCAACCTGGGCTCGTTCCTGGCCACGGCCGCCTGCTCCTACCTGGGCTTCACCTACGGCTGGGCCTACGGTTTCGGCCTGGCGGGCATCGGCATGCTGCTGGGCCTGCTGACGTTCGTGCTGGGCCAGAGCTGGCTGGAGGGCCGCGGCGGGCCGCCCGTGCCGCTCAAGGGCCGCTCCATCCTGGGCGTTCCGGTCGAGGCCTTCTTCTGGATCGCCGGCCTGATCTGCGTGATTCCGGTGTGGCTGCTGATGCAGCGGCACGAGATCATCGAGACCCTGCTGCCGTGGATCGCGGGCGTCATCTTCGCCGCCGTGGTGGGATACACCGTATTGAGGCTCAAGGGCGTCGAGCGCAGCCGCATGCTGGTGGCCCAGGTGCTGATCTTCTTCTCGGTGCTGTTCTGGGCCCTGTTCGAACAGGCCGGCTCTTCGCTGACCCTGTTCGCGGACCAGTCGACCCAGATGCCGTCGTGGTTCAACGCCGGCTACACCCAGATGTTCAACCCGGGCGTGATCATCATCGGCGGCCCGATCATGGCGGCCCTGTGGGTCTGGCTGGCCAAGCGCAAGCTTGAGCCGTCAACACCGGTCAAGTTCTCGTTCGGCCTGATGTTCGTGGGCCTGGGCTTCCTGGTCCTGACCTTTGCGGCGGACAATCTGGCCAATGACGCCTTCCGCGTGCCGCTGACCTTCCTGTTCCTGACCTATGTGTTCCACACCATCGGCGAACTGTGTCTGTCGCCGGTGGGCCTGTCGATGATCACCAAGCTGTCGCTGGCGCGCGTGGTGGGCCTGATGATGGGCGTGTGGTTCCTGTCCAGCTCGGTGGCGCACATCGTCGCCGGCATCATCGCCCAGGCGACGGCGACGGACACGGTGGCGGGCGTGGTCACCAGCCCGCAGCTGGCGCTGGAGACCTATGGCTCCATCTTCGGCACCATCGGCTGGACGGGCGTCGGCGTCGGCGTCTTCCTGCTGCTGATCTCGCCGCTGCTGAAGAAGGGCATGGCGGGCATCCACTGATCCGACGACCATGAAGAAGACAAGGGCCCCGGCGGAGCGATCCGCCGGGGCCTTTCATTCCAGCCACGTCGCCGTCAGAACGTCTTGCGCAGGCTGACGCGATAGAAAGTCCGCGGGTCGATCTCGCGGTGTTCGGTGAAGGCGACCGTCTGCGTTTCGCGGTCGCCGTAGAAGGTGCGGTCGATGGTGAAATCATCCCACAGGGTGACTTCGCCGCGCAGGGTCAGGCTGGCCGTCGGCTTGTATTCGATCCAAGCCTGCTTGTAGTCGCTGATGCGCACCAGCTGGCGCTGATCGGGGTCGAAGCGCGGTTCGCGGAAGCCCGCCAGGTAGAAGACGCCCCACTGCAGCTTCCAGCGGGTAAGGTCCTGCTGGAAGTTGAACTCGGCCTGGCTGGGACGCACGCCGGAGATGGCGCGGGTCTCGCCGGTGGTCGGATCGGTGACCTCCGTGTGATTCCAGCTGTTGCTCACCTTGAACTGACCGCCCGGGACGCCGAGCTTGTCGGTCGGCAGCGTCAGGCTGACCGCCAGCTGATCCAGCGAGCCGTCGCCGATGTTGCCTGTCGCGGACAGGTCGTCGGCCAGCGGGATCACGTCGATGGCGTCGACGATCTCGTCGTGGCGATAACCGAGCGACAGCACGCCTTCGCCCCAGAAGCGGCGCTCATAGGTCAGTTCGCTGATCCAGCGCTGTTCCGGCTCCAGATCGACGTTGCCGCCGAAGACGTTCTCCTCTTCCAGGTCGGCCGAGGCGGCGAAGTCGGAGAAGTCCAACTGACCCAGCTCGCGCTCGAAGCGGAAACGCAGCTGATTGTTCGGCATGGGCGTCCAGGTGGCCAGGAAGCGCGGCTTGGCGAAGAAGAAGCTCTTTTCCTGATCGGCGTCGCCCGATTGGCTGATGGTCGAGGCCTCCAGCCGCAGGCCGGCTTCCAGCGTCAGGTTGGGCCGCACGCGGTAGGTGCCCTTGCCAAAGGCCTCGCCGCGCGTTTCCTCGACCTTGACCGAGGCGCTGGGCAGCGGGATCACCACGCCGCCGACCGTCAACGCCTGTTCGGTGTCCAGCATGTTGTAGGCGACCTCGCCGCCCAGCTCGAGGGTGATGCGCGGCGAACGCTCCTGACGCACCAGCGCCCGCAGGATCGATTCCGAACTCTCGCCGTCATAGCTGAAGACCTGCTCGGGCTGGTCCAACCCATCATTCAGCACAGTGTAGGTCGAGGCGCCGTCATAGTCGGAGAATTCGTGGATCAGCCGGGTCTCCAGCTTCAGTGTGGGCGTCAGGGGGCGAGTGTAGGTCAGGCCGAACTCGCCGTTCACACCGTCTTCCGCGCTCTGGTTTTCGCGGAACACAGTGGGGCTCTGGCTGATGTCGTAGCCCTGCCAATCGTTGACGCCGATGCGGGCGGTCAGGTCGATCTTGCCGCCCGCCAGGGGACCGGCGTAGTTGCCCCGGATGGAGTTGCCCCCGCCGTAGCCGTCGTTCACCGTCTGCTCGTCGCGGGTGACGACGCCCGAGGGGTCGCGGCGGATCGTGCGGCCGCGACCGTTGGAGTCGCTCATGCTGACGCCGTCCGACAGGGTCACGCCCCAACTGCGCTCGCCCTCGCGCGCGGTGAACTGGTACGAGCCGCCGGACACGTCATGGCCGCCTTCAAAGAAGACGCGGTTGGCGCTGAACACCGACTGGCGGCTGCTTTCGGCCTTCAGGACGACGTTCACGACGACCGAATAGCCCTGCATGTCGATGCCGGGCGCGCCGCCCCGGATCAGCTCGATCCGCTCCACCTGGCGCGACAGGGTGCGCGACAGCACCGACGAGCCGGTGTCGTTCTTGGAGGCGGGCCGGGCGTTGTTGATCAGGATGTTGCCGACCGCGCCCTCGAAGCCGCGCGCGCCCGAGCCGTCGTCGATCTGAAAGCCGGGAACCCGCTCCACCATGTCCAGCGCCGTATCCGGACGCTGATCGGCGAAGAAGTCGGGGGTGAAGACCAGCACGCCCTGCTGGGCCGCATCGGCCAGCGGCGCCACCGTCGTGGGGCCGGTCGGAACGGGGGCCTGGGCCGCCTGCGGCGCGGGCCTGGGCGGCGTGGTTTCGGCCGACGAAGCGCCTGCGCTCAGCAGCAGGGCGGTGGTCGTCAGCAGGATGGTGCGGGTCATGTTTGGCCTCTCGTCATGTTGCGAGAGGTGTGCCGCCCGGGCCTGTTTGTCTCCAGTTACAAGGCTGAAAGGTGGATTAAATCGGCGACAGCATTACAGGCTTGTAAGTGTTGCGGGAAAGTAATGTCGGATAGATCACGCCTATACTTGCCGAGTGTTCGGTCATGAGGGGTGAACATGAAGACGCGACTTGTCTTGACGATGTGCGGCGTGGCGATCTTGGGGCTGGCGGCGGAGGCGCGGGCCCAGACCTCCTCGTCTCTGACTCAGGCGCCTGCGGATGAGGCCGCGGCCGAGGTCGAGACGATCGTCGTCACCGCGCGGCGTTCGGGGGCGCCCATGTGGACGGTGACGGCGGGCGACAGCACCGTGCTGCTGGTCGGCGCCATCGACGGCGTGCCGCGGTCCGTCGCCTGGCGGCCCGATGCGCTGGAGGCCGCGACGCTGCGCGCGGACCGGATCCTGCTGGGCACCGGGGTGCAAGGGTCTCTCGGCGATATCCTGCGGCTGATCTGGCGCTCACGCACCCTGACGCGCCTGCCCGAGGGGCGGACCTCGGCCGACTATCTGTCGCCGGAGTGGCAGGCGAGGCTGGACGCGCTGGAGGCGCGCTACCGTGTCGATCACAGCCGCAAGAGCTTTCTGCTCTCCAGCCGCGACCTGCTGACGGACCAGCTCGACTTCGATCGCGACACGGCGGACGACGCCGGAGACGTGGTGCGCCGCGCCGCGAGAAAGGCGCGCATCCCGGTGCGGGCCGTGACCGGCGGACGCGGCGACCAACTCGTCGAGGATTTGCTGACGGCTCCGCCCGAGCGGCTGGTCCCCTGCATGCAGGCGGCGATTGAGGCGACGGAGGCGGGCGCCGGGCCGGTTCAGCAGCGCGGCGAGGACTGGACGCGGTTCCGCGTGCGGGCGGTGCTGGATTCGCCGCTGGAGAAGGCGCTGGGCCGCTGCTGGCCGTGGGGCGACCCCACCATCGGCCCTCAACTGCGCGCCGCCTGGATCGAGGGGATCGACAAGGCGCTGGCCGAGCACGGAGTGACCATGGCGGTCGCGCCGCTGAACCTTGTGGGCGGCGAGGACGGCGTGCTCGACCGCCTGAAGGCCAAGGGTCTGGAGGTCTCAGGGCCGGACTGGCGCTGAGACCCCCGATCGAAAAAAATCAGTTCGCCGGGCGATCCGGAACAGCGTCGCGAGCGGCGTCGCCGACGTTTTCGGCCGCGTTGCCCACGCTTTCGGCCGCGGCCGACACCGCGTCGGTGCGGACTTCTTCCTGGCGGTTCATGTTGAGCAGGAAGTAGGCGATCAGCGCGACCACGGCCAAGCCGATGATCAGGGCGATCACGCCGCCCATGCCGCCGCCGCGACGCTCCACGATCACGGGGTTGGAGCCGCCGGCGCCGCGTTCGACCACGCGCTCGTGGTTCACGCCGTCGGTTCGTTCGGTCACGCGTTCATCGGCCATAGGGAAATCTCCTCCTGTTGTGGTGGAGCTTGAACCCGGGATTCGCGGCGAAGGTTCCGCCGGGCGTCAGACGGCCGTGCCGCCCACGGTCAGCCCGCCCATCTTCAGGCTCGGCTGGCCGATGCCCACCGGCACGCCCTGGCCCGCCTTGCCGCAGACGCCGACGCCTGGATCGAACGCGAAGTCGTCCCCGATCATCCGGATGTGGGTCAGCGCGGTGGCGCCGTCGCCGATCAGGGTGGCGCCCCGCACCGGGGCGGTGATCCGGCCGTCCTCGATCAGATAGGCCTCGGTGCACTGGAACACGAACTTGCCGTTGGTGATGTCCACCTGGCCGCCGCCGAAGTTGGCGGCGTAAAGACCGCGCCTAGTCGAGGCGATCATGTCGGCCTTGTTGTCGCGCCCGCCCTCCATGAAGGTGTTGGTCATGCGCGGCATCGGCATGTGGGCGAAGGACTGGCGCCGACCGTTGCCGGTGGGCTGGACACCCAGCTGACGCGCGCTGAGCCGGTCATGCATCAGCCCGACCATGATCCCGTCCTCGATCAGCACGGTGCGCGAGGTCGGCGTGCCCTCGTCGTCCACCGACAGCGAGCCGCGGCGTCCGGCGATGGAGCCGTCGTCGACCACCGTCACGCCCGGCGCGGCCACCCGCTTGCCCATCATGCCGTTGAACACCGACGAGCCCTTGCGGTGGAAGTCGCCCTCGAAGCCGTGGCCGATCGCCTCGTGCAGCAGGACGCCCGGCCAGCCCGCGCCCAGCACCACGTCCATCTCGCCGGCCGGGCAGTCCACGGCCTCCAGGTTCACCAGGGCCTGACGCAGCGCCTCGTTGACCTGGGCCTGCCAGCGTCCCGGCGCGATCCAGGTCTCGAACCCCGCCCGCCCGCCGGCACCGGCCGAGGCGCTCTCGCGGCGGCCGTTCTGCTCGACGGTGACGGAGACGTTCAGGCGCACCAGCGGACGCACGTCGCGGACGGAGCGGGCGTCGGCGCGCAGGATGTCGATCTCTCGCCTTTCACCCACCAGCGAGGCGGACACCTGCACCACGCGGGGATCGCGCGCCCGGGCGAAGGCGTCGATTTCGGCCAGCAGGGCGATCTTGTCGGAAAAGGCAGGCGAGGCGAGGGGATCGACCTCGCCGTACAGCTTCTGATTGGTGGCGCGCGGCCCCTCGGCGACTACGCCGGCATGGCCGGCCTTGGCCAGAGACGCGCTGTCGGCGGCGCGGCGCAGGGCGGTGGCCGAAATCTCGTTGGCGTGGGCGTATCCGGCGGTCTCGCCCGCCACCACGCGCAGGCCGAAGCCTTCGGATGCGTCATAGGCGGCGGACTTCAGCCGGCCGTCGTCGAACACCAGGCTTTCGCTCTCCGACCGCTCCAGAAACAGCTCGCCATCGTCCGCGCCGGTCAGCGCGCCCTGCAGGATCGACAGCGCCTCCGCCGGATCGGCGCCCGAGGTCTCGAGCAGGGGAGAGGGGGAAACGTGCACGGTCATGGCTGACTAAGTAGGAGGCCGCGCGCTCCGCGTCACCACGCCCGCGCGCGATTCTACGGCGCCGTGCGGCCGGCGGCGTCGTCACCCGAGAAGACGACGTCCGGATCGGGCGGGGCCGCCTCAATCCCCGGCGCGTTCATACGGCGCAGCACATGGCGGAGAATGTTCAGCCGCGCCTTCTTCTTCTTGTCGGTGGCGACCACGGTCCAGGGCGCGAAGGCGGAGTGGGTCTCGGCCAGCATCCGGTCGCGTGCGGCGGAATAAGCGTCCCATCGCGCCTGCGCCTCGGCATCCAGGTCCGACACCTTGAAGCGTTTCAGCGGATCGTCCCGGCGCGCGGCCAGCCGTTCAGCCTGCTCCCCCTTGGAGATGTCGAGCCAAAGCTTGATCAGCACGATGCCGTCGTCCGTCAGCATCCGCTCGAACCGGGGCGCGTCGGAGAGGAAGCGGTCGTGTTGCTCGGGCGTGCAGAAGCCCATCACCGGCTCCACGCCCGCGCGGTTGTACCAGGATCGGTTGAAGATCGAGGTCTCGCCCGCCGCCGGCATGTGCGGGACGTAGCGCTGGAAATACCACTGCGTCGCCTCCCGCTCGGTGGGCTTGGGCAGGGCGAAGACGCGGGTCTGGCGCGGCGACATGTATTCCGTCAGGCGCTTGATCGCGCCGTCCTTGCCTGCGGTATCGCGCCCCTCGAACACAATCACGATCCGCAAGCCCTGCCGGATCGCCCAGGCCTGACTTTCCACCAGAGCGGTCTGCAGACGGATCAGTTCGGCGTCGTAGTCTTTGTCGGTCTGACTCATCTCCTGACAGTGGACGCGTGCGACCAGGGTCGCAAGCGACGGCTTCGCTGCGGCATGAAGTCGCGGAGCTTAGCCGCTGAGCGCGCGTTCACCGTCTGGCCCTTCCGGCCGCGTGTTGGAGAGGCATGAAGCGCGACGTCGCCGACTTCTGGAATCTGCTTTGGGAGCTGGCGCTGCTGGGGTGCGCGGGGTTCGCCCTGCTGAACGTCTTTGCGCCCGCGCAGGACCTGCCGTGGAAGCCGCTCGACCTGTCTCGTCCGATCGGCGCGGCGACGGCGTCCAAGGTGTCGGCCTTCGATCTGCCGCGCGTGGCCCAAACCGAGGAAGTGGAGCGATCCACCGCCGCCTGCATGACCCTGCTGCGAGAGGCGGGCGTGCGGGTCGAACGCGCGGCGGACCGCAACGACGGCGGCTTCTGCATCGTGCAGGGCGCAGTGCGGATCACCGGCGGCGATGTGACGCCGCTCAGCCCCGGCGGCGTGGTCATGCAATGCCCGCTGGCCGTGCGCTACGTCATCTGGGATCGCCAGGTGCTGCGTCCCGCCGCCCGCGAGGTGATGGGGTCGGAGCCGGCGCGGGTGGAGAATTTCGGGACCTACTCATGCCGCCGCATCTACGGCTCGTCGGACGCGAACGAGCGACCCAGCGAGCATGCGCGCGCCAACGCCCTGGACGTCTCGGGCTTCCGGCTGGAGGACGGGCGCAGCGTCAGCGTGCTGAACGACTGGTCGGGCTCGGGGCCGCGGGGGGAGGAGGGGAGCCGCTTTCTCCGCACGGTGCGCGACGGCGCCTGTCGGCTGTTCTCCAATGCTCTGGACCCGGACTACAACGCCGCCCACGCCGACCATCTGCATCTGGACGGGGCGCCGCGCGGCCTGTGCGGCTGAGACCGCGCGATTCGCTTTGCTGTTGACCGGCCCGAAAAGCCGGGTGACAACATCGGCGCAGTCCGGATTTCAGCGTGGGGTCCAAACCCGCGTCTCGCTCCTTCGCCTGAACGAGCTTGTCCAGATGGGCTGACGGGGTTTGCCTTCGGGAACCCCGCCTGGAAAAAAGCGCGTTTACGGAGACGCAGACATGGCGACCGGTACGGTCAAGTGGTTCAACCCCACCAAGGGCTACGGCTTCATCCAGCCCGACAGCGGCGGCTCGGACGTGTTCGTTCACGTCACCGCCGTTCAGAAGGCGGGCCTGCAAGGCCTCGATGAGAACGCGAAGGTGTCCTACGAGCTGGAAAACCAGCGCGGCAAGACGTCGGCGGTGGACCTCAAGGTCCTCTAAGTCCGACCTTCGGGTTTATGGATTGACGGGCGCGTCGGCTTCGGCCGGCGCGCCCGTTTTCTTTCGCGCCGAGACCTGCGCCAGCACCACGGCGCCCAGCACCAGGGCACCGCCCAGCGCCTGGATTGGCGTCAGGGTTTCGCCGAACACCAGCCAGCCCAGCAGGCCCGCGACCACCGGCTGGATCAGGATGGTGACGGCTGTCAACGACGCTGGCAGCTTGCCCAGCGCCCAGGCGACCCCGCCTTGGCCGGTGACGTGCATCAGGCCCATGGCGACGCAGGCCGCCCATCCGGCCGCGCTGGCCGGAACCAGGTCTTCGCCCAGCATCAGCGAAACCGCCAACAGGATCGGCGCGCCGACCACCGTCGCCCACCAGGTGACGCGCATGGCGCTGGCGTCGCGCCTGGCCAGCTTCACCGCCAAGAAATAGCCCGAGTACCAGAAGGACACGAGCAGGGAGAGGATGTCGCCCAGGAGCGGATTGGTCCCTTGCGCGCCACTCGCCGCCGCCGCCATGGCGAAGGCGCCCGCCATGGCCAGGATCAGCGCCACGACGAACAGCTTGCCCGGCCGCTCCTTCAGCACCAGCCAGGCGAAGGCCGTCACCACCACCGGGGTCAGGTTGCACAACACGGTGGCGTTGGCGACCGAGGTCATGACGATGCCGTAGTGCCAGAAGCTGAGGTCCATGGCGAAGAACAGGCCCGCCAGCAGCATCCACTTGGACGGCCGGGCGAAGCCCTCGCCGCCGGGCCGTCCGACGATCAGCGCCAGCAGCGGCAGGGCGAAGACGAAGCGCCAGAAGCCGGCCGCCGCCGGTCCCGTCTCCGTCAACCGCACCAGAATGGGCGCAAGGCCCAGCACGCTGGCGGCGATCAGCAGCACGATCAGCGGAACGGCGCGCGACGGGGCGGCGGGAGATGCAGGCATGACGATGTGGGACGGCTGGTCAGCCGGCCGCGAACTCGCTCAGGGCGTCGATCACGGCGCGGTTCTGATCCTCCGTGCCGATGGTGATGCGCAGGCCGTTGTGGATGCCGTAGCCGCCGACCGCGCGCACGATGACACCCTTCTTCATCAGGGCCTCGTTGGCCTCCGCCGCCGTGCGCGCCGGATCGGGGAAGCGCACCAGGATGAAGTTCCCAGCCGAGGGCAAGACCTCAAGACCGAAGCCGCGCAGGGCCTGAGTCAGGCGCGGCTTCCAGGCGTCGACCAGTTCGCGCGACGTGCGCTGGTGCGCCTCGTCGGTGATGGCTGCCGCCGCCGCCTCGATGCCGGGCAGGGAGACGTTGAACGGCAGGCGGATGCGCTCGATCGCATCGGCCACCGCAGCCGGCGCATAGCCGAAGCCGATGCGCAGGCCGCCCAGGCCGTGGATCTTGGAGAAGGTGCGGGTGACCACGACGTTGGCGGCGTCGCGCGCCAGGGGCAGGGCCGTCTCCCAGTCAGGCTCGCCGACGTATTCGGCATAGGCCTCGTCGATCACCAGGATGATGTGGGCGGGCAGGGCCTCGTGCAGCCGCCGGATCTCCTCGGCCGTGTTCCAGGTCCCGGTCGGGTTGGACGGGTTGGAGACGTAGACCAGCTTGGTGCGCGCATCGACCTGGGCCAGCAGGGCGTCGATCTCCACGCGATAGGCGGGCTCTGGCGCCAGCTTGACCTCGGCGCCGCAGGCCAGGGCGCTGATGCGATAGGCGAGAAAGGCGTACTGGCCGCAGACGATGTTGTCGCCCGGGCTGAGATAGGCCTGGTTCAGCAGCGAAAAGACCTCGTCCGAACCGTTGCCGAAGATCAGGCGCTCGGCCTCCAGCCCATGGTGATCGGCGACGGCGTCACGCAGCTTGCCGGCCTTGCCGTCGGGATAAAGGTGGATGTTGCGGACTGCGGCCTCATAGGCGGCGCGCGCCTTGTCGCCCGGCCCGAGAGGATTTTCGTTGGACGACAGCTTGATCGGCTCGGCCACGCCGGCGATCGACGACTTGCCGCCGACATAGGGGGCAATGTCCATGACGCCGGGCTTGGCGACGGGGCCGGCTGCGGAGGCGTCGGTCATGTGCGAAATCCCTGGTGGTTCAGAATACGGGCGCCGCGCCGATGACGCCGGACAAGGCGCCCGGTGCGTCGATCAGCCGCCCGTCGTCGGCCTGCACATAGCCCGCCAGGGTGAACAGCTTCAAGCCGCCGCGCGCCGCCAGCGGCTCTGCGGCGAGGCCCGCCTGCGACAGTGTCTGCACGATGCGGCTGTCGGGCCAAGGAGCATCGGTCACCCAGAAGCTGCGATCGTCCCCGGTCGGACCCGACTTTCGCGTCGAGACGACCAGCGCCTGGGGGCGAGCCCGGCGGTCATCCGGCAGGGCGGCGGCGACCGAAAGCTCCGGTCGCGCCAGCATCCGCCCCCACCAGGGCCGGGCGGCGTCGACATCGAGAACGGCCGACCCGCCTCCCGCAGCAGCGGCGAGAGCGACGTCGGGATCGTCCACCGTCCTGAAGTTCAGGCCAAAGCGATCGGCGGCCAGAAGGGACGCCCGCGCCCCGCAGACGACCACCGGAACGCTTGCCGCCTCGACCCGGCCGCGCAGGGCGCGAAAGGCCGCTGCTTCCGTCGCCGGGACGCTGGCGAGCAGCGGCCGCAGCGCGATGGCGTCTCCATCCGGACGCTCGCCGAAGCCGGCCTCCAGCCGCGCGCGGATGGCGTTCAGCAACGCTCGGTCCAGCGCCGCGCGCGCCTCGTCGGCCGGGGCCTCTTCCAGCATCAGAACAGCTTGGGCGCGGGCGCGATGGGGAAGGGGCCCAGCCAGGTGCGGCCGTCACGGAACAGCAGCGTCAGCTGCACGTCCCCCTGACCCGTCGCGTCGGCGGCGCCGGCGGCTGCGGCCGCGCCTGTGGCCCCCAGCCGGTTCACGGTTCCCTCGCCCGAACGGGCGAGCCCTGCGATGGCGCGCAAGGGCTGCTCGGCCTTCAGCGCCACCTGGCCCGCGATGCGGCCGTCGGCCTCGGCCCGCAGTTCGTCGCTGGACAGGGTCGCGCGGCTCTGGCCCGCCGACATTTCGCCCCGCACCTGCGTGAAGCGGCCGCCCGCGCGGGTCCAGGCGGCGAACAGGCCGTCGCTTCCGCTGGCGCGCAGACGGTTGGCGTCCTCCAGCACCGTCTCGATCTGCAGGGTCAGCCGGCCCTGCTGGGCGAAGCCCTCGACCGGACCCGCCGGGCGGCCTTGCGCATCGATCAGCCGAAAAAGCACGTCCACGTCGTCCGCCGCCGTCACGCCGCCGGCGACGTGCGGGCGCGAATACAGCTCGACCCGACCGGCGCGGGCGATGGGAAAGGGCTCGGCCTCCGGATGCGGGGTGAAGACCGGATTGACCAGTTCCAGCGCCAGGTTCGGCCAGCGCTGGTCCAGGCCATGCACGCTCATGCGCACCGCGTCGCCGCGCACATTGACCTTGCCCTTGGCCGCACGGGTGAGTGTCAGGCCGTCCGGCGCGACCACCACCCACCTGGTCGGCTGATAGGCGTTGGCCTCGGCCACCAGCTCGGGCGCGGCGACCGCATGTCCGTACGGCGCCGTGATCGATGCGTGCGGCAGGGCCACGCGGGCGCGGAACGGCCAGCCGCTGATCGACGGGTCGGCGTAGTCGATCGTCCAGCCGCGCCCGCGCATCGCCTCGGCTTGCGCCTCCAGCCGGGTCTCGATCTGGCGTGTCAGAAAGAACCACCAGCCGGTCCAGCCCGCCAGCAGCACGAGCAGCAGGATGAAGGGGGCGTAGAGCCCTTTTCGGCTATGGCGCTTGGGCGTGGCTTTGTCGGTCATGAACGGCCTCTAGCAGATCGCGCAAAGCGGAACAGCGGGTGCGGTGGCGCAACGCAGCCCTCCGCTACGCGTTCAACCCCGACAACGGATCGGAGGCGGCCCATGGAGATGCAGAAGCTGTTCCGCGGCCGGCTGATCGATCATGTGCAGATCGTCACCGCCGACCTCGCCACCAGCCGTCGCTTCTACGAGGCGGTGCTGGATGTGCTCGGCGTCTCCATCGATTTCGAGGACGACGGCATGTTCGGCGCCGATGAACTGGTCGTGTCCAGCGCCGACAGCGAGGGGGCGCAGGGTCGCGTCACCGGCCGCATCCACCTGGCCTTTCAGGCGCGCGACAGGGTTATGGTCGACGCCGTGTACGCCGCCGGCCTGGCGGCGGGCGGCGCGGACAACGGCGCGCCGGGCTTGCGGCCGTATCATCCCGGCTACTACGCCGCCTTCCTGCTGGACCCCGACGGGAACAACATCGAGGCGGTGTTCCACGGCCCGGCGGACCGCTCGTCCGAAAGCATCGAGATCGTCTTCGAGAGCTGAGCCGGTCAGTCCAGGAACGATTTGACCACCTCGATCGCATCCACCAGCCCCATGCGCTGCAGCTCGGCGCCCGGCGGCAGGCTGGCGAACAGGCGGGTGGGGGCGGCGGCGTCCAGCATCACGAAGACGCCGCGATCGTCGGCCCGGCGGATCAGGCGGCCGAAGGCCTGGGCGATACGGGCGCGGGCCAGCGCGTCGTCGTAGCCCTTGCCGCCCAGCCGGTCCCGGCGCGCCTTGTGCAGCAGGTCCGGGCGCGGCCAGGGCACGCGGTCGAAGGCCAGCACCCGCAGCGACCGGCCCGGCACGTCCACCCCGTCGCGCACCGCGTCGGTGCCGAGCAGGCAGGCGTTCTCCTCGACCCGGAACATGTCCACCAGCGCGCCGACCTCCAGCGGATCGACGTGCTGGGCGTAGAGGGGGACGCCGGCCCGCGCGAGATCCGGCCCAAGCCGCTCGTACACCGCCTTCAGCCGGCGGATGGCGGTGAACAGGCCCAGGCCCCCGCCGCCCGCCACCAGAAACAGCTCCCGCATCGCCGCCGCCGTCTGGCGCGGATCGTCTTTGACCAGGTCGGTGACCACGATGACCCGGCTGTTGGCGGCGTAGTCGAACGGACTATCGACTTTCAGGGTGCGCGGCGGCTCGATCAGCCGGGCCGAACCGGTGCGCAGCCGCGCCAGATCGAACGGGTCCTCCTGCAGCGGATCGGACAGGGTGGCCGAGGTCACCAGCACCCCATGCGAGGGCGCGATCACCGCGGCCTCCAGCGGCAAGGTCGGGTCGATCCAGTGGCGACGCAGCGCCACGTCGTGGATGCGGCCGAACGCCGTCTCGGCCGACAGCCAGTCGACGAAGTCCGGGTCCGGCTGGTCGCCCCCGTCCTCCAGCGCGGCCAGCATCGAACGCCAGCCGGGCAGGGTCATGCGGGCGCGCCGGTCCAGCCCCCGCAGCGCCCCTTCCAGTCGCGACCGCTGCGAGCCGTCCAGCTCGGAGGCGTCGTCGTCCAGGATGTCCTCAAGGTGTCGCGCGAGCGCCAGCAGCGGCGCCTCGATGGCCGCCAGCGCGCCGGCCGCCGCACGCGCGGTCTCGGCCACGGGGTCGGTCACGGGCTTCAACGCGCACTCCATGCCGAACTCGCCGCCGGACGGGGTTCGGCTGTCAGAGGTGCGGGCGCGCAGCTGATCCAGCGAGGCGGCCAGAAAGGCTTCGATGGGGCCGATCGGATTGACCTCTCCCGAGGCCGGCGCGATCCGGCCGGTCACGCCTTCGCCCGGCAGGGCCGTGGCGGCGCGGATGGCGTCCTGAAGCGCCCTGGTCGCCGCCTCGTCGCCGCCCAGAAGGTCGCCCAGCCTTTGTTCAAGGCCGCGTCCGCGACGGCCGCGTCCTTCCGGCCCACGTATCCAGCGACGCAACTCGGCCGCCTCCTGGCCGGACAGGCAGGCGGAAAAGGCGCTGTCGGCGGCGTCGAACAGGTGGTGGCCCTCGTCGAACACGATCCGCTTCAGCGTCGCGGTCTCGCCGTCCTGCTTCAGCCCCCGCGCCGAGCGCGCGCCGTCGAAGGCGGCCTGGGTCATCACCAGCGCATGGTTGGCGATCACCAGATCGGCGCGGCGGCTGGCGCGAATGGTCTTCTCCACAAAACAGGTGCGGTAGTGCGGACAGGCGGCGTGGACGCACTCGCCCCGTCGGTCCACCAGATTGCCGGCGCTGGCCGCGTGCGCCGCAGGCGTGGCGAACAGGCCGGGCAGCCAGCCGGGAAAGTCGCCGCCCGTCATGTCGCCGTCGCGCGTGTGCAGGGCCCAGCGCCCCGTCAGCGCCAGGCCGATCAGGTCGCCGTTCCCCAGCTGCGCCGCCTGCACCATGTCCTGCAGGTTCAGAATGCAGAGATAGTTCTCGCGCCCCTTGCGGATCACCGCCTTTTTCTTGCGCTCGGCAGAGTCGGGCCACAGGGCGTGGCTTTCACGGTCGATCTGGCGTTGCAGCGCGCGGGTGTAGGTCGAGACCCAGGCCGCGCCCTGGTTCCGCTCGGCCCACAGGCTGGCGGGCGCCAGATAGCCCAGGGTCTTGCCGGTCCCAGTCCCGGCCTCGGCCAGGAGGACGCGCGGCCGCCCCTCGTCGTTGCGGGGCGAAAAGGCGAAGGCGGCCTCGGCGGCGTAGTCGGACTGGGTTGGGCGCGTCTCGTCCAGGCCCCGCGCCTGCAACAGCTTGTCCAGCCGGATGCGCGCGCTTTCGCTGTCGACCGGGGCCGAACCCGCCTCGCCGCGGGGCGCCTCGTCCTCCCATTCGGAAAGGCGCGTCCAGACATCGAGGCCCGATCCGCGATGCTGGCGCTGACGCACCCCTCCGGCCCGCAGGGCGTCCGACGCCCGCTCGCCCCAGGCCCAGCCGGCGCGCTCCAGCGTCTGCGCCAGCACATAGGCCGCCTCCCGCTCGGGATAGGCGGGCTGAGCCAGTTCGCGCAGGAGCGCGGCCGCGGCTTCCCTTAAGCAGCCCGCCTGTTCCTCGGCTGATCTCGGCTCGGCCAGGCCCAACGCCAGCGCCAGGCCGGTGGGCGACGGCGCGCAGAACTGCGCCGGCCGCACAAAGGCGAACAGCTCCAGCACGTCCATCATCTCGGGAGAGCGCGGCGGCGGCGACAGCCCCAGCCGGCGCGCGGTCAGCGACGCGTGCGCCACCAGGACGGGCCCACCGGTGAACACCCCTTCCGCCGCTCCACGCCCGACCTTGCGCGCGCCCGCGTCATCGCACACCGCCCCCGCGCCCGGCGGCGTCGCCAGAGCAGGCGGCAGTGCGGACGCGGCGTCCACGACCTGAGGGCGCGTTCCAGCGATGACGGATTCGTCTGACACCTTCGATAGATAGCGTTCGCGGGGCTGAAACGGAACGGGAACATGCTATATGAGCCGCGTGACGCCTGACGCCGCTTCCGCAAAGCTCCCCCCGCTCTTCGCCGACTGGTTCGCGCGGCGCGGCTGGTCGCCCAGGCGGCATCAGCTCGAAATGGTCGCGGCGGCGCAGGCCGGATCGCACGCCCTGCTGGTCGCGCCGACTGGCGGGGGCAAGACGCTGGCGGGGTTTCTGCCCAGCCTGATCGACTTGGCCGAGCGCGGACCCAAGCCCGACTCCGGCCCGGGGTCGGGGGTGCATACCCTCTACCTTTCGCCGCTGAAGGCGCTGACCACCGACGTGGAGCGCAACCTGATGACGCCGATCCGCGAGATCGGGCTGAACATCCATGTCGAAAGCCGCACCGGCGACACCAAACAGTCCAAGCGCCAGCGCCAGCGCGACTTTCCGCCGGACATCCTGCTGACCACGCCCGAGCAGCTGGCGCTGTTCTGCGCCTGGGAAGGCGCGCGGGCCTATTTCGCCGATCTGAAGTGCGTGGTGCTGGACGAGGTGCACGCGATCTGGAGCGGCAAGCGCGGCGATCTGCTCAGCCTGGGTTTGGCGCGGCTGCAGCAGTTCTCGCCGGCCATGCGGCGCGTCGGCCTGTCGGCGACCATCGACGATCCGGACCTGATCCGGGAATGGCTTGCGCCCCACGGGTCGAACGCCGCCGAGAGCCGCGAGGCCGTGCGTCTGGTGAAGGGCGATCCGGGCGCTCAGGCGGTGGTGGACGTGCTGGTGTCCGAAGGCCGCGTGCCGTGGTCGGGCCACACCGGCCAGCACGCCATTCCCGAGGTCTACGCCGCCATCCAGCGCTCGACCCTGGCGCTGATCTTCGTCAACACCCGCTGGCAGTCCGAGTTCGTGTTCCAGCAGTTGTGGGCCGTCAACGACGACAATCTGCCCATCGGTCTGCATCACGGCTCGCTGGCGCCAGAGCAGCGGCGCAAGGTCGAGGCGGCCATGGCGCGGGGCGATCTGCGCGCGGTGGTCTGCACCTCGACGCTGGATCTCGGCATCGACTGGGGCGACGTCGATCTGGTGATCCAGATGGCGGCGCCGAAGGGCTCAAGCCGCCTGGTCCAGCGCATCGGCCGCGCCAACCACCGCCTGGACGAGCCCAGCCGCGCCCTGTTGGTGCCCGCCAGCCGCTTCGAGTTGCTGGAGTGCCAGGCCGCGCGCGAGGCGGTGGCTGAGAACGCCTACGACTGGGAGCCGGTGCATACCGGCACCCTGGACACCCTGGCCCAGCACGTCATGGGACTGGCCTGCTCCGAGCCCTTCACGATGGACGCGCTGTTCGAGGAGGTGACCTCCTGCGGACCCTATCGCGACCTCACCTGGGAGACGCTGGAGGAGGTGGTCGATTTCGTCGCCACGGGCGGATACGCGCTGCGCACCTATGATCGGTTCGCCCGCATCGTGCGCGACCGCGAGGGCCGCTGGAAGGCGCGCAACCAGATGGTGGCCCAGCGCCACCGCATGAACGTCGGCGCCATCGTCACCGCCGGCACCCTGAACCTCAAGGTCGCCCAGCGGCGCGGCGGCGGGGCCTCCAAGCGCCTGGTGGGCGGACGCAAGATCGGCGAGGCGGAGGAGTGGTATTTCGAGCCGCTGACCCCCGGCGACACCTTTGTCTTCGCCGGCCAGGTCTGGGCCTTTCAGGGCATCACCGGAATGGACGCCCTGGTCACCCACGCCCAGGACAAGGACCCGAAGATTCCGTCTTGGGGCGGGTCGCAGTTCCCGCTCTCGACCTCGCTGGCCGATCGGGTGCGAACCATGGTCGAGGACCGCGACCACTGGCGCGTCCTGCCGCCCGACGTGCAGGAATGGCTTGAACTGCAGGAGCAGCGCTCATTGATCCCGCGCGCAGATTCGATGCTGATCGAGACCTTTCCGCGCGGCAGCCGCCATTTCCTGGTGGCCTATCCGTTCGAGGGGCGGCTGGCGCACACCACCCTGTGCATGCTGCTGACCCGGCGGCTTGACCGGCTGGGCGTGGGGCCGCTTGGGTTCGTGGTCACCGACTATTCGCTGGCGATCTGGTCGATCCTGCCGATGGAAGGGCTGGACTTCGACGCCCTGTTCCAGCCGGACATGCTGGGCGACGACCTGGAGGCCTGGCTGGAGGAAAGCTTCATGATGAAGCGCACGTTTCGCAACTGCGCCCTGGTCTCCGGCCTGATCGAGCGGCGCCAGCCGGGGGCGGAGAAGACCGGGCGGCAGGTGACCTTTTCGACTGACCTGATCTATGACGTGCTGCGCCGGCACCAGCCGGATCACCTGCTGCTGAAGACCGCGCGGGCGGATGCGGCGTCGGGCCTGCTCGACGTGGCGCGGCTGGGACAGTTGCTGATGCGCATCCAGGGCAAGCTGCGTCACGCGGCGTTGACCCGCGCCTCACCCTTCTGCGTGCCGGTGCTGGTGCAGATCGGGCGCGAGCGGGTGGGTGGCGGCGCCGCCGAAATGATCCTGGACGAAAGCGCCGAGGCCCTGATCGCCGAAGTGCTGGATGAGGCCGAGCCGGAGATGGCGGCGTGAACGCGGCCCTGCTGAAGACGCTGGAGCCGGCGCGCAAGTCTTGCGGCTCCCTGCGGGTGCGGATCGAGGGCGAGCCCTGCGTGCTGCGCTGCTCGGGCGCCCTGTGGGTCCCGGCGCATAAATGCCTGGTCGCCGCCGACCTGCACCTTGAGAAGGGCTCGGCCTTCGCCGCGCGCGGCCAGATGCTGCCACCCTACGACAGCCGCGCGACGCTGGACCGGCTGGAAGCGGAGGTGGCCGAACTGGAACCCCGAATGGTCGTGCTGCTGGGCGACAGCTTTCATGATGCGCGATCGATCGGACGCATGGCGGCGGATGATCTGCAGCGGCTGCATCGGCTCGCCGCCGGGCGCGAGTGGCTGTGGCTGGAGGGCAACCACGATCGCGAGGCGCTGAACGCGGCGGACGACGCGACGTCGCTGTTGCCGGGAAGCGTCGTTCCCGCCCTGTCGCTGGGCGCGCTTCGCCTGACCCACGAGCCGGAGCCGGGAGACCAGCCGGGCGAAGTCGCCGGCCACCTGCACCCGGCCGCCAAGGTCGTCGCCTACAGCCGGGGCGTGCGCCGGCCCTGCTTCATCACGGACGGCCGCCGCATCGTGCTGCCGGCGTTCGGCGCCTTCACCGGCGGCTTGAACGTGCGCGATCCCGCCATCGCCGGCCTGTTCGCCAGCCCGCCCATGGCCGCCGCCCTGGGGCGGGACCGCGTCCACGCCCTGTCGTGGGGCTCGCTGGTCTAGTTCGGGCTGCTGAAGCGGACCACGCCGATCACGCCGGCGCGCCAGACATCGGCGCCGTCCACCAGCGGGCTGTCCTTTACGTCGCCGAGACGACGCTCGTAGTTGACGAAGCCGCCCACGCCGAACCGCTCTCCGACGGGCACGGCCAGGAACAGGGCGACCCCCGCTCCGGTCAGGCCGCCCGAGGGCTCATAGGCCGAAAAGCCGCTGCCGGGCGCCTCGGCCGGGGTCACGCCGTAGTAGCGCCGGACCCGCTCATCATCGCCGCCGCTGACATAGGCCGAGGTACGCAGCAGGCCGACGCGCGTCACGTCCTGGTGGCCGATGGAGGCGAAGTAGCTCAGGCCGGCATCGTCGCCCGTCACGTCATGGCCGATCCGGCCGCCCACCACGAAATCGCCGGGAATGCGCTTGTAGGCGTACAGCGTTCCGTCCGCCCCGAGGCCGGGGCGATCCAGATCGGAACCCTCGATGTCACCGGCCGAAAACCGCGGGCGCAGTTGAACGCCGGCGCGGAAATCGTCGGAATAGACGGCGTTCCATCCCAGACCGTCCAGGCCGTTGGCGTAGACGATCTCGCGCCAGTTGGCCGATCCCCAGGCGGTCCAGTTCACGTCCTTGCCGGTGTTGCCGGTGGCGGAGAAGCCGTGCGTCACCCCGCCGCCGACGTCCACGCGCCATTCCCTGGGCTCCTCCAGCCGAGGGTAGGGCTGGGCCTGTCCGAGCGCCGATCCGGCGATGGCGGACAAGGAGACGACGGCGAGAGAGAGAAGACGCAGCGACATGCGGACGTGGGCTTTCAGGCGGTTGATCCGTCGCCGGAATGCATGAGACGGCCGTTTGGCTGCACCAGCAGCTTCGTCGAGGCCGACTCGATGCTGTTTTGCAACGCTTGCATGAACTCGGCCCGCTTCAAGCCGGCCGGGATGGGCGGCAGGAACTCATAGACCACCGTGCCTGGATAGCGCCGAAAGCCGTGGGCCGGCCAATGCACGCCGGCGTTGGTTGCGACCGGATGACAGGGTGCGTCCAGGTCGCGGTACAGGGCCGCGATGCCGGGCTTGTAGTCGGGCTCGGCCCCCACCTCGGCGCGCGTGCCCTCGGGAAAGATCAGGATTTGCCGCCCTTCCGCGAAACGGGCGCGGGCCTGGCGCACCATGTCCTTGAGAGCTTTGGAGTGGGCCGAGCGGTCCACCGCGATCATGCGCGTCTTCCAGGCGAACCAGCCGAAGAAGGGTAGGGACATCAGCTCCTTCTTCATGATGAAGCAGTTGTCGTCCAGAAAGGCGAAGGGGGCGATCACGTCCAGCATGCCCTGGTGCTTGGAGGCGACAAGGGCGGCGCCGGTCGGCCTGTGCTCCAGCCCGCGCACCTCGACCCGCACTCCGGCGATCCAGCGCAGGCCGAACAGCACGAACCGCGACCAGGACCGGATCACCCACATGGGATAGCGGTGCGGCAGCAGCAGCGCGGGCGACATGCCGACGGCGAACACCGCCATGGACAGGTACAGCCAGGCGACGAACAACAGGGATCGCAGGGTGGTCACTTAGGCGGCGGCCTTTTCAGCGGCGGGGGCGTCTTCCTCGCCGGTCAGGTCGCGCCAGAACTCGCGCACCACGGCGGCCAGGTACTTGCAGTATTCCAGCGTCATCCGCCGCGCCGTGGGTTCGGTGCGCCACCAGTCCTCGGTGTCCAGCGACGGGGTGGAGACGGCGAAGGGCGTCAGCTCCACATTCGACAGGGCGCCTTCTATCTCGGCCAGCGAGCGCGGCATGTGGTAATCGGACGTCACCACGATCAGGCTGTCATAGCCGCGCGAGCGCGCCCAGGCGGCGATCTCCTGGGCGTTGCTTTCGGTGTCCGTGGCCTCGAAGCCCAGATCGACGCAGCAGTTGAACAGGCGCGACGAGCCGGGCACCAGCTCGCGCAGCTCGCGCCTCCGCACCTCGCGGTTGACGCCCGAGATCAGCACCCGATCGCCTTTGTCGTATTCCAGCAGGCGGATGGCGGCGTTGACCCGCTCGGCCGAGGGACCGGTCAGGGCGACGATGCCGTCTGCGCGCGCCGGATCGGACGCCGGCGTCAGGTCGCGGACGTGCTGGGCGAAGGCGAACAGGCCGGCCAGCCAGATCAGGGCGGCGACGACTATAATCGTCAGAAATCTCATACGCCCTCCCTGCCATCCGCCAGCGTCCGCATTGCGGCGATCCGCGCCGCTGCAAGCGCCACCGTAGCGGCGAGAAGCGGGCATGGCGAGAGCAGCAAGAGGTCGCTCCAGGCCAGCGGCAGGGCGGCGCTGATCCCATCCGATCCGCCGATGAACCGCAGCAGGACCACAGGCACGGCGGCGACAAGCGCGCCGATCGCCCCGGCCGTGGCGGCGAGCACGGCGAACCGCTTCTGGAACAGGCTGGCGATCAGTCCGTCGCCCGCGCCGTTCAGGCTCAGCGTCTCGATCACCGCGCGGTTGGCGGCGAGCCCCGCGCGCGTGGCGTAGGCGATGGCCGCCGCCGCCGCAAAGGCCGTGGCCAGAAACGCCAGTCCCGCCAGGGCGCCGATGGCGCCGGCCGAGCGCTCGACCTCGCCGCGCCACAGGCTGTGGTCGTCGACCGACGCGTCGAGCCCCGCCTGCGCCAGAGCCCGGCTGAGGGTCACTGCCGATGCGGGCGCATCCGGCGACAGCCGCACGGTGACTAGGAACGGCAGCGGCAGGTCCGGCAGCACCGCCTCGCCAAGCCACGGCCGCAGCAGAGCCTCCGCCGCCGGGCGATCCAGGGCCTGCGCC
>JAEYAO010000046.1 GCA_023456105.1 Pseudomonadota bacterium
ACTACCGCCCGCAGTTCTACTTCCGCACGACCGACGTGACCGGCATCGTGCAGCTGAAGGAAGGCGTGGAGATGATCATGCCCGGCGACAACGCCGAGCTGAACGTCGAACTGATCACCCCGATCGCCATGGAAGAAAAGCTGCGCTTCGCCATCCGCGAAGGCGGCCGCACCGTGGGCGCCGGCGTGGTCTCCAAGATCATCGCCTGATCGCGATCGGTCTTTAGGCTGAACATCACCCCCGTCGGAGCCATCCGGCGGGGGTTTTGCGTTACCGGCGCATGAGCCAGGATCGCTATCCCGATACGCCCGACGGCCGCTACTTTGTGGTGCGAGGCCGGCTGTGGCGCAGGAGCAACCCCCACCTGCCCGACGCCGAGCGCAGCGCGCAGGTCTCAGCCCTCATGGCCGCACGGCGAGAGGTCGGGGCGGGGCTGAAGGCCGGCGACGACCAGGCCGTGGCAAAGGCAAGAGCAAGGGTGGATGCGGCGAAGCGCGCGCTTGGCGAACGCGGCCCGGTGTGGTGGAGCGACGGAGCGCCCGACCTGAACCGCCGGATGGCCCGCAACACGGTGTACGCCGACTGGTTCAACAGTCTGGCTCCTGATCCGGGAAACTGAGCGGCGGCGGCGCGTTACGGCTGTTCCTCCCACCGCCAAGGTTCGACGATGCGGTCACTCACCCGGCTTGCCCTCCTTGCTCTGCTCGGCCTCGGGGCCTGCGGCATCCATCCTGGCCGCGTGCACCAGGTGCGCTTCGCCTCCGATGCCGAGACGGTGCTGGCTTCCACCCAGGCCGGTGTGGTGCGGGGCGTGGAGGGCGCAGGCGTTCGCGCCTTCCTGGGCGTGCCTTACGCCCGCCCGCCGGTCGGCGAGCTGCGCTGGCGCGCGCCGCAGCCGGTGGAGCCCTGGAAGGGCCGACGGGACGCGACGCGCATCGGGTCCGACTGCACCCAGGCCGTTGGGCGCAAGGCCATCCTCGGCGGCGGCGGCGGGATCGTTGTGGGGTCGGAGGACTGCCTTTACCTGAACATCTATGCGCCGGCGGGTGCGCGCGACACCCAGATGCCAGTGATGGTCTATGTACCGGGGGGCGCGTTCACGGTCGGCTCGGGCGCCAACTACGATCCTTCGCGGCTGGCGGCCGAGCAGGGTCGGGTGGTGGTCGCCATCAACTATCGCCTGGGCGCGCTCGGCTGGCTGGCGCATCCGCAGATGGCGAAGGACGGCGACGGCGTCGGAGGCAACTTCGGTTTGATGGACCAGCAGGCGGCGCTGCGCTGGGTGCGCGACAACATCGCAGGGTTCGGCGGCGATCCAGGCAATATCACCCTGTTTGCGGAAAGCGCGGGGGCGTGGAGCGCCTGCTACCTGATGGCGTCGCCGGGTTCGGAGGGACTGTTCCACCAGGTGATCCTGCAGAGCGGCGGATGCCTGGAGCCGTCGTCGCTCGTTCCGGCGCAAGAGGCGGCGAAGAGCGGCCCGGCCTTCGCCGAGGCGCTGGGGTGCGCCGGCGAGGATCAGATCGGATGTTTGAGGAAGACGCCGGCCTGGCGGGTTGCTCGTGCGCCGTCGCTGCGGGCGGGGATCAATGGTCTTGGTTCGTGGGGGCCGGTCTACGGCGACAGGACCACGCCCGAAAACCCCGCCGTCGCCTTCCACGAGGCTCGATACGTGCGCACGCCGGTGATGGTCGGCACCAACCTGGACGAAGGGCGTCTGTTCGCCAACGAGGTCCAGAGCATGGATCGCTACGTCAAGGAGACCGCCTGGATGTACGGCGACGAGGCGGCGCGCGTGCTGGAACGCTATCCGGTGGGTGAGGAGGGGCCCGCCATCGCCATCGCCACCAACTTCACCGACCAGCGGTTCGCCTGCCCGTCCCACGCGCTGCGTCGGGTGCTTGCGCGGCACGGGCCGGTATGGGGGTACGAGTTCGCCGATCGCCAGGCGCCCTTTGTCCTGCCCGATCGGCTGGTCGGGCTGGATCTTGGCGCCTACCACGCCGGCGAACTGGCCTATGTGTTCGGGACCAGCTGGATCCTGGCGGATGTGAAGCGGTTCACGCCCGAACAGCGCGCTCTGTCGGCGCGGATGCGCAGCCTGTGGGCCGGTTTCGGGCAGACGGGCTTCGATCCGGCGTGGCCCCAGGTGACGCAGGGCGGCGGGCCCGTCCGCGTGTTCCACCCGCAAGGCGACCGGATCGATTCGACCTTCTTCGAGCGTCACCACTGCGACCTGTGGGACGGCACGACCTTTGGAGCGGCGGCGCCCTAGCCGCCGCTCCGATCGCTCAGGTCAGCCCTGGAAGACGACCTGAACGCCGGGCTTCACCCGCGCGGCCAGCAGTTGCACGTCCCAGTTGGTCAGGCGAACGCAGCCGTGCGACGCGGTCTTGCCGATGGTCTCTGGCTCGGGCGCGCCGTGGATGCCGTAGGACGGCTTGTTCAGGTCGATCCACACCACGCCGACAGGATTGTTCGGCCCCGGCTTGACCACCAGCCGCTCGGTGGCGGTGCCGTAGGACAGCTTGTCCGGATCGTAGACATAGTCCGGATTGTTGGCGACGCCGTTGACCTTGAGCGTGCCCGACGGGGTCGGATTGTCGCCGCTGCCGATGGTGGCGGGGAAGAAGCCGATCAGCTGGTCGTTTTCGCCATAGGCCATGACGGCGCTCTGGCTCTTGTCGACGACGATGCGGACGACGTCGGCGGGCAGCTGGATCTGGCCCACTGACGGCACCACCAGCCTTTGGCCGGCGCGGTTAAAGTCAGCCGAAGGGTTCATGGCGCGCAGCAGGGCCTCGCTGACGTGGAAGCGCTCGGCGAGGGCTTCCACGATGTTTCCATAGCCCATGGCCGGCAGCTTGGATTGCGGCTCGACCTCGGTCGGAACGACGCCGATATAGGGGCCGGCGATGTCCTGCTGGGTGATCTCGTACTCGGTCGTGACGGGTTGGCCGCCCGCCTGGATCAGGCGCTGGTAGGTTTCAGGCGTCAGATCGCCGCTGGCCTCGAGCCCCTGCGCCTCCTGCCAGGCGGCCAGAGCCTGACGCGTGTTCGTTCCGCCCAAACCGTCGATGGCGCCGGGGGAGAAGCGGGCGCGGGCCAGCAGCACCTGGGCGCGGATCAGCGCAGGACTGGGCTGAGGCTGGGCGGCGGGTTGGCCCTCCTGAGCGGGCGGGGCGGGCTGCGGCGTCGCCTGATAGGCGGCATCGTTGATGGACTGCCCCGAGAGAGGTCCCTGGGCGCCCACCGCGCCGCCGCTCGCGCCTGCCTGCTCGGCTCCGGATGGTTCCGGCGCCCCGCATCCAGCGACAAGCAAGGCGAGAACGGACACGGCCGGCAGGGCGCAGCGACGCGCGAGGCGATCAATCATGAAGAGGTCTTTCTGGTTCAGGAACTTGGGACGAGAGCGCGGCGTCAGTCGTTTGGGGCGCCGGTGGCCGGGTCGGTGGCGGTTTCGCCGGAGTTGCTGGACCCTTGCGAGCCCTTGGGCTCGGTGGCCGGTCGCGGCGGCTGTCCTTGAGGTCCGTCCTTGCGCTGGTTCTCGTACTGCGACGGATAGGGGGCGGGGCGTTCGTCGGTCATGGGGGCGTGTCCTAGAAAGATCGTCAGCAACACCAACGCTTGGTTCGGCCGGCGGCTCCCGAAAAGGCTTCGTTCACCAAGGTGGTCAACCGTGGTGAAAGACGCACGGGCTTAGAAGTCCGCGAGGCGACCGCCGGGTCGACGAGAGGATGAAGGCGCGTGAACCCACCCGTTTCGGTCGAGATCACCCGGGCCGAGGCGCTGTCGCCCGAGCAGATCGCGCTGTGGCGGCTGTGGCGGGCCGCTGATCCAAGGCTGGCGAGCCCGTACTTCCATTGGCGCTATGCTCAGATCGCCTCGCGCGTATGCCCCGGGGCCGCAGTGGCGGTGTTTCGGCGCGGCGGGGAGGTCGTCGGCTTCTTTGCGCATCAAAGGCGGGGGCGGGCGGTGCAGCCGCTGGGCGCGCCGATGAACGACTACCACGGCGTGATCTCCGCGCCCGGCGTCGACATCTCGCTGGAAGAGGTGGCGCAGCTGCTGAACGCCAGCCGGCTGACGGTCACGGCCTGGCTCGGAGAGGGACAGGCGGGCGGGGAGCGCCAGACGGTGATGGTGCGGCTGCCGGAGAGCGGCTACGTCGACTGGTACGCCGAGCGGCGCAGGACATTCGGCAAATACTTCAAGGACAAGGAACGGGCGCGGCGCAGCCTGCTCGCGGAGCTTGGCCCGATCGAGGTGCGGCACGAGGTCCGCGACGCGGCGCTGCTGGACCGGCTGATCGACCTGAAGTCGGCGCAGTACCGGCGCTCGGGCCTGCACGACATCTTCGCCTGCGACTGGACCCGGCGGCTGCTGCACGCGCTGATGGCCTCGGATGACCCCGATTTCGGCGCGTCCATAGCGACCATGCACGCAGGCGGCGAGCTGACCGCGCTGGAGTTCTCGCTCCACGCCGGCGACCAGTATCATTTCTGGTTCCCTGTCTATGAGCCGAGTCTGGCGCGCTGCTCGCCGGGCATTCTCTTGAGCATGGACACCATGGAGCGGGCGAGCGCCGACGGCTTTCGCGTCTTCGACTTCGGCTTCGAGGGCGAGCACTACAAGAAGTACTTCTGCAATGACCGACAGACCGTGCGGGAGGCCGTGGTGCTGAAGCCGGGCGTGCAGGCGACCGTCAGCGACGCGGCGGCGGACCTGCTGAACCGGGCCGGCGGCGGGCGGGGCGATGCGCTGCGCACCAGCATCCGCCGGCGATGGGCCGCGATCGAAGCGTGCGAGACC
>JAEYAO010000050.1 GCA_023456105.1 Pseudomonadota bacterium
GTCGCAACCGCTCAAACTGCGCGTCAGTCAGCCAGAACTCCGAAGCCATGTCGGTTCTCCCGCATCCGACTGCAGGAAATCACGCTTCGGCCAATCAGGGAATCCCGTTTATGGGTCCAGACCCTAGGGCGGGCCCTCGAAATCCAACCGGATCGCGAGGACACCAAGACGAAGCTTGCCGAACTGGATGGCCGCGCCGAGCAGCCCGCACTGCAAATCTCCAACATCCCGTCTGACGCGGCAGCTCAGAAGAGCTTCCGGGTCGTGCCGCTAGACGGCAGAAATGAGCAAGATCGGGACCGCACGCCGATGCCGCTCATGCTTAGCTATTCTCGCTGAAACTGGAGAGCGGTCATGACTAGCGCGAGGCTGGAGCTATGGGAGAGGCGGCTTGGACAGGCTGCAGCGCTGCTGGGGCAGCGCCTTGACGATCCGCCAAGCCTGGCCGAGCTGGCGAGCGCCGCCGCCGTGTCGCCGTTTCACTTCCACCGCGTTTGGCGCGCCATGACGGGTGAGACCGTGGGTCAATCCATCGCCCGGCTAAGGATGGATGCGGCCAAAGAAGCACTCGCAGGCGAAGACAGAATCACAAAGGTCGCCATGGCCACCAGGTCAGCCCGCCTGTCAGATCACGACGTCAGAGCTTGCCTTCGCCCAGCAGTTCGCGCGTGCGCTTGAGTGTCGACAGAAGCGCGGCCTTATATCCGGTGTCGCCGTCGAATTGTGCCTGCTCGGCCTGTTCCTCCGGACCGCCGGGCTGTTTGCCGCGCATGCCGAGGTAGCAGTAGAACCTGAGCTGGAGGGCGCCCGTCGCATCCTCGAACAGTTCGTTGACGATCGCGCCTTCGCGGGGGCCGGTCGCCTGGAAGAAGGTCACCTCGACTGGTGTTCGAGAGTGATGATCTCGCGCAGGTCTTGTCCGGCGATCGTGGCCTCGCGCACGAAATGAGTGTCGCTCTCCTCCGTCACATCGCAACGGGTGCACAGGCCCGCCGGCAAAAACAGACGAGCGTCGCGGGCCTTGGCCTCCAGGCCCTTCCACACCTGTTCGCGAGTCAGCGGGGCTTCGCCGTGCGGGTTCACCGGGATGGATGCGATCGAGTAGATCATGATGAGAGTCCTTGTCTAGATTGGATGTGGGCGGTGGACGTTGATCAGGCGGTGATCTGCGCGACGTAGTCGCGATACGAGCGCAGCGGACGACCCAGCAGCGCGGTCAGCCGAGCGACATCGCCTGCTTCCGGGATCATGCCGTCGCTTTGGAAACGCCCAGCCATCTGGCGCATGTCGTAGGCCATCCAGCTCGGCATGAACTGGCGCAGGTTCTGCTCAAAGCCCGCGGTGTCGTCGCCCGCATAGCTGACGGGCCGGCCGAGCGCCTCGGACCAGATGGCGGCCGCATCGGCGCCGGTCAGGGTGTCGGGCCCGACCAGGTTGAGGTAGGTTGTCGGCAGCGGCGTGCTCGCCTGTTCGCGGCGGAGCAGCTCGATGGCGGCGATTTCGCCGACATCGCGTGCATCGACCATCGCCAGGCCCTTGTCGCCGATCGGCATGGGATAGACGCCGTAACCGGTCACCACGTCGCGGACCGTGAGCTCGTTGTCCATGAAATAGGCGGGGCGCAGGACCGTGGCGGAAAGGCTCAGCGCCTCGATCATCCGCTCGACGCCGAACTTGCCGGCGAAATGCGGCACATCCACATAGACGTCGCTGTGGATCACCGACAGGTAGACGATCCGCTCGATCCCAGCCTCACGAGCGACGTTGAGCGTAATCAGCGCCTGAGTGAATTCGTCGGCCACCACGCCGTTCAGCAGGAACAGGGTGGAGACGCCCGACATCGCGGCGCGCAGCGAGTCCACGTCGAGCAGATCACCCTGGACGACCTCCACCCCGGCGGAAAGGTCGACCTTGGCAGCATCCCGAATGACCGCGCGGACGTCCGCCCCACGGGCGATGAGCTGTTCGACGACGTTGCGTCCGACATTGCCGGTGGCGCCGGTTACGAGAATAGTCATGAAGGTCGCTCCTGAAGCGATTGAGCCGGTTGGCGGTGCTCAAGTTAGCGATCCACAGAGACGTCGATAGCCGCTACATCTGGACGGACTGTCTCACGGGTGGAACGTCCATGGATCTGCTGGCCCTAGCCGACTTCAACCTCGTCGCGCGTTATGGAGGGTTCGGTAGGGCCGCCCGTGCCGCAGGGCGCCCGAAGGCGACGCTGTCTCGGCGCGTGGCCGAACTCGAGGCGAACCTGGACATTCGCCTGTTCGAGCGAGGGGCCCGTACGCTGAAGCTGACGGAAGAAGGCCGGGCGTTGTTCGAGCGGACCGCTCTATTGCTCAACGAACTCGACGAGACCGCCGCCGCAGTCGCCTCCGGTGGGCGCAATCCCCGGGGCCGCCTGCGGATCAGCGCGCCTCTGCTCTTCTCCCAGACCGCGATGGGCCGGCTGGCGGCGGGGTTCGCGATGAAGTTTCCGGACGTGCGGTTGGAAGTGACGACAGAGGACCGGGCTGTCGACATGATCGAGGAGGGGTATGACCTGGTGATCCGGGTCAATCCCGAACGGGACGAGGCATTGGTCGGGCGGGCCTTCCTCCATGATCGCCTCGTCGTCGCCGCCAGCCCCGATCTTCGCCGCTCCGACGAGGGGCCGGTCCCTGCAGTCGTGCGCGGGAACATCAGTCAACGCTCGACGTGGGAGGTGATGACCTCCTCAGGTCAAGCAAGCCTTCCCGTGGACCCGATCCTCGGCTTGTCCTCTATGATGATGGTGCATGATGCCGTGCGGGCGGGAGTGGGCATAGGGCGGCTGCCCCTGTCGCTCGTCAGCCATGACCTGAGGGCGGGCAAGCTAGTGCTTTGGGGAGAGGTCGAGGGGCCGGGAACGGCGCTCTGGGCCCTGTACCCCACGCGCCGCCTGCTCAGCGCGCGCGTCTTGGCGTTCCTCGACCACCTGCGGGAAGCCTTCCCGAACGGAACGCCGGACGAACTCGCCGCCTACATGGACCGGTGAATGATCAAGCGATGTCATTTACGCCAGCCCTAGGCCGACAAGCCCTAGGCCGACAGCCCCGGTGCCGTCAGGATGGGTGGAGCGCGGCAGGCGCGATGTCACGAAGGCACCAGCAGCGGTCGTTGCCTGCGCGCCAGAATGCGGACATGAAGTGCATCCGTCTTCCGGGATTGACCTCTATCTCGCGGCGCTCCCCGACGACGCTCGATCTATGATCGAGGCACTCAGAGCCATTGTTCGCAAAGGCGTGCCAGACGCCGAAGAATCGATCAAATGGAACGCCCCGAGTTTTGCCATTGATGGTGAGGACCGGATCACTCTTGGACTGGACATAAGAGGCGGCGCCCGCCTCGTCATGCACCGTGGAGCCAAGATCCGGGAGTCGATCGATCTCACCGGGGTGGACCAAGCCAAAGTCGCACAATGGCCGTCCGCTGACAGAGGCGTAGCGGTATTTCGCAATCTCGAAGAGATCCGCTCACGCGAAAGCGAGCTCACCGCGCTATGTTCAAGGTGGGTAGCTGCATCAGCTTAGCGCCACGAACGGTCATGCGGACCACTCCGTAGACGCGACACTTCCCGCGTGAGCCAGAGGTCGGCTCTCGGGCGCGATGCCTACTTCGCAGACCGACCCATCTCCGACGTTGCGAGTGTCCGCTTGCTGATGACCACTTTGAACGCCGGGGCATCAAAATAAGATCAGGATGCCTCAACGCGCGTCGGTGCGTTGCGCCAAGTTGGCAGTGCCTGGAAGGCGTCCCGATCTTAGCCAAAACCGGTGCTGAGTTAGCGGGCTGTGACTCGCATCCAGTTCCATGGTGAAGACTTCAACGCCACCGTGTAGCTGAGGCTTGTGCCCCTGCTCAGTGTCTTACCGCGTCGCCCCCCATTTATCGTGTCCCTAGTCATCGCCGCATACGATTTCGCGGCAGGCTCCGAGAAGCCGAGCTTTTACTACGCACTGATCCATTCGCTTGGCGGCAGTGATCAGACAGGTTTATAGCCTGCAGCCTGCGAGACTCGACCTCACAGGCCTCCGGGCGCAACGGGACGCGGCATTCCGCATGCTGGATCCTGTGTTCGTCAAGCCGAATCCGCCATCATGCGTGCGATGAAATCGTTTTGCGGCGGCAAGCGCGATGCTTCCCGTCGAACCGCGGCCCTCAATCTGTCGAGGCTCGCCAAGAGCTGGCTATCGTTCGGAGCGCTGGCCAGTGGGTGGTGCGTCTGCGGTGTCACGCCCTGTCCGAAATATACGGCGACCCAACTCGGGTGAAGGAACAGGCCTTCCCGATATTCCTGGACGACGCCGCGGGCTCGGAAGAGTTCGATCTTCTCCGACAGCGAGGCCGGCAGAGGCATGGTGCGGACGTAGTCCCAGAAGGGGGTGTCGGCCCGCTCGGTCGCACAATAGTGCAGAATGATGAAGTCGCGGATCCGCTCGTATTCCAGATCCATCTGACGGTTGAACTCCGCGGCCGATACGGGGTCGCCGACGCCTGTGGGCCAGAGTTCGATCAGCTTGGTTATGGCGACCTGGATCAGATAGATGCTGGTCGATTCCAGCGGCTCGATGAAGCCCGAGGACAGGCCCACGGATACGCAGTTGCCGACCCAGTTGCGTGTCCTGCGCCCCGCGGTGAACTTGAGATGATTGGGCGTGTTGAGGGCCGGGCCTTCCAGACAGCCAAGAAGGCGCTCAAGCGCCGCGTCCTGCTGTATGAACTGGCTGGAGTAGACATAGCCGTTGCCGACCCGGTGCTGCAGGGGAATGCGGAACCTCCAGCCGGCTTCCAGCGCCTGGGCCGTCGTATAGGGAACGGTCGGTTGATCGCTTTCGCACGGGACGGCGACCGCGCGGTCGCAAGGCAGCCAGTGCGACCAGTCGGTGAAGCCGGACTTCAGCGCGCCCTCGATCAACAGCGCGCGGAACCCCGAGCAGTCCACGAACAGATCGCCGTCGACAATCTCGCCGTTTTCGAGACGCAACGACCGAATGGATCCGCTTTGGCCATCCTGAGCGACTTCGACGATCCGCCCTTCGACCCGCCGCACGCCGCGCGCCTCCGCGAAGTCGCGCAGGAACTGGGCATAAAGTGTTGCGTCCAGCTGATAGGCGTATCGATAGGTCGACATCAGAGATCGCGGGTCATCGGTCGGCGGCGCGAAACGCCCTTCCCGCGCCGCCACGATCGGCAAGGAATAGTCGTCGATCGGCCCGACGTCGGCGAGCTTGCCGCCCCTCAGCCAGTAGTGGTGGAACGGGGCCTCGCCGCCAGGCGCGCCATAGTCACCGAACGGGTGGATGTAGCGGTCTCCGACCGCCCGCCAATCGTCGAACCGGATGCCCAGCTTGAACGTCGCCCGCGTCGCCTTCACGAAGGCCGCCTCCTCGATGCCGAGGCGATCGTTGAAGGCGCGGATGTGCGGCAGGGTGGATTCTCCCACGCCGACCGTGCCGATCGCCGCGGACTCCACCAGGCGGACCTCGACGCCCGACGGCGCAGCCAGCTTTATCAGGGCGGCGGCTGTCATCCAGCCGGCCGTGCCCCCGCCTACGATCACGACCCGGCGAATCCGACCGTCTTCCAGGGGCGCATCTGACATGGTTCGTCCGGGAAACAGGGCCGCAGCACATATGTCGGCCAGGGGATCTTCGACATGCCGCAAGGCCGCCGAACCCACAACAGGATGATTGTGACAGCGCTGTCAACTGCTATGGTCGTACCAGCATAAGGGTGGATGAACCGTCCCGGAGGAAACCTGTCCATGTTCAAGCGACATCTGTCTGCCGCCACCATTCTGGCCGGCGCCTTGCTGTCGGCGGCGACCCAGGCCCAAGATCGAGACGAGCCTCGCCGGGCGGTGCGCATGAGCCAGGTCGGCTTCGAGACCCATGGCCCCAAGGCCGCCAGCCTGCCCTCGCCGGCTCGCCAGCCGCTGGCCTGGCGTGTGCTCGACGCCGCCGATGTGGTGGTCGCCGAGGGACGCAGTCAGGTCTTCGGCCAGGACGCGGCGTCGGGCGAGCATGTGCACACCATCGACTTTTCCCAACTCCGCACGCCGGGTCAGGCCTACCGGCTGATTGTGGGCGATCAGGAGAGCCGCCCCTTTGTGGTGGCCGACCACCCGCATCGATCGCTGCAATACGACGCCCTGGCCTACTTCTATCAGAACCGCGCGGGCGTCCCGATCCTTGCTGAGCATGTTCCGCGGCCCGACCTCGCCAGACCGGCCGGCCACCCGGAGGAGACGGCGACCTGCTTTTCGGGCGTGGACCGCGTCGGCACGGTGTGGCCGGGATGCGACTACCGGCTCGATGTCACCGGCGGCTGGTACGATGCGGGCGACCACGGCAAGTACGTGGTCAATGCGGGCGTCTCGGTCTGGATGCTGCTGAACGCCCATGAGCGCGCCGCCGCCAAGGGCGGTCCACGGGCGGGCGCCTTTGCCGACGGACGAGCGAACATCCCGGAGGCCGGAAACGGCGTCGACGACCTGCTGGACGAGGCGCGGTACGAGATCGAGTTCCTGCTGCGCATGCAGATCGCAGACGGCGTTCAGGCGGTCGTCCCACGGGGCGAACCGATCGAGAACCAGCCGCTGACCCTGGCTCGCATCGACGCCGGCGGCATGGCGCACCACAAGGTCCACGACGCGCGCTGGACGGGTCTGCCCACCGCGCCGGCCGAGGATAGGGAAACGCGCCTTCTTTATCCACCCAGCACCGCCGCCACCCTCAATCTCGCCGCCGTCACCGCCCAGTGCGCCCGCATTTGGCGCAACATAGATCTGGACTTCTCCAGACGCTGCGCGGCTGCGTCTCAGCGGGCCTATCGCGCCGCCCTGCGCAACAGGAACGTCTACGCGCCCGACGTGTTCGAAGGCGGCGGCGGCTATGGCGATGACGACCTCTCGGACGAGTTCTACTGGGCCACGGCGGAACTCTATGTCTCCACCGGAGCGGACGCCTACCTGACCGCGCTGAAGACCTCGCCCTATTACCTGGGTGGGCCGCGGTCGGGCGCGTCGGCCACCGGCGACCCCGGCTGGGCGTCGGTGGCGAGCCTGGGATCGATGAGCCTGGCGCTGGTCCCCTCGTCCCTGTCCGAGGCGGACCGGGCGACGGTCCGCTCCAATCTCGTGGCGGGGTCGCGGGCCTATCTGGAGGAGGGCTGGGGTTCGGGCTACGGCGTCCCCTTCGGCGGCGTCAGCTATCCCTGGGGTTCGAACGGGGCGATCCTGAGCCGCGCCGTGGTGATGGGCCTGGCTTTCGACTTCACCGGCGACTGGGTGCACCGCAACGGGGTGGTTCAGGCCCTGGATTACGTTCTCGGCCGCAATCCGCTCGACCAGTCCTATGTCAGCGGATACGGCGCGCGGCCGATGCGGAACCCCCATCACCGCTTCTGGGCGCATGCCGCCGACCCGGCCTATCCCGCCCCGCCCCCAGGCGCCGTATCGGGCGGCCCGAACAATCAGGCCATGGCCGACGAGGTCGCCAAGGCGATGTCGGGCCAGTGCCAGGCCCAGACCTGCTGGGCCGACCACGTCAACGCCTACGCCCTCAACGAAGTCGCCATCAACTGGAACGCGCCGCTGGTTTGGGCGGCGGCCTTTGCGGACGATCATTGACCCAAAGAAGAGGCGCGCCGTTCAGGGAACGGCGCGCCAGTTTCGCTCAGGAAGCGAGGGGAGAAATCAGAAGGCGCCGCGCACCACGAACGAGAACCGTCGGTCGTTGCGGAACCACGAGCGCGGGGCCTCCAGCAGCGTGTTGTCCAGCACCTGAAGGGTCTTGGTCGTCTCGTTCAGCAGGTTCACGGCCTGCACCCCGACCTTGATCCGGTCGTTGACCGAGAAGAAGACCGAGCCGTCCAGCTGGCCCGTGGCGTCCGACATGATCGGCGCGAACGGCACGATCTCGTCACGCGTCGTCAGCAGGAACTCGGAACGCCAGCTGTAGGCCAGACGCGCCGAGATCTTGTCGTTCTCGTAGATGGCGGTGAAGTTGGCGTTGTGCTCCGACAAACCTTCCAGCGGCAGCAAGCTGGTGTCGATCGTGGTTTCATTCCCGCCGGGATTGGCCTTGCCCGCGTCCAGGTTCTCCTGCGGCACGCCCGAGCTGTCGATAAAGGTGTAGTTGGCCTGGACGCCGAAGCCGGACAACCAGCCGGGCAGGAAGTCGTAGAACTGCTGATAGGCCAGCTCCAGCCCCTGAACCGTGCCCTCTTCGGTGCTGTTCACCGGACCACGCACATAGACGTCGAACGTCTGGCCGTTGTTCGTCACCGTCCGATCATAATAGCCGTTGGTGATCACGTCCGTCAGCTCCTTGTGGAAGAGCGACAAGGTCAGCGAGCCGGTCGGCGCGAAATACCACTCGCTGGACAGGTCGAACTGCCGAGACTTGATCGGGTTCAGGAAGGTGTTGCCCGCCTGCGCCTCGAAGCCGAGGAAGGTGTTGTCGATCACACGCGGCTGGATCGGCACCTGATCGCGCGTCAGACCCAGGTCCGAGCGCCGGATGGCTTCCGAATAGCCGAAGCGGATCAGATACTCCGGGGTCAAGCCGAACTTGACGTTCAGGCTGGGCAGCCAGTTGTCATAGCTGTGCGAGGCGGTTTCGGGGATTGCGGTTCCCGTTGCAAATGCAAGAGCCGCAGCCTGCTGCGCCGGCGTCAGCTGACAGAAGGCCGGGAGCTCCGCGCCGGGCGCCGGCGTCGCGCAGGTGCCGCTGAAGACCTGAGCGGCGGTCGGGAAGCTCAGTGCGCCTTCCGCCGCAATCTCGGTCTCGACATAGCGGACGCCGAGATTGCCGCTGATCGCCACGCTCTGGCCCCACACCGGCTCGGCGCCGTTGTTGAACCTCAGCATCAGATAGGCGGCGGCCGTCTGTTCGTTGGTGCTGTTGATCTCGCCCGGGGTGAAGGGCGTGCCGGCGACGACATTGCCGCGCCCCGCCAGCGGCACCCAGCCGTTCCCGCCCCAGATGGCGTTCATCTGCTGGGCGAACGCGGCCCTCTCGGCGTAGGACTTTCCGGGATTGCCGGCGTAGCCGAAGGCGGTCACCGGCACGCCCATGGCGTTGAAGCTGTAGGGCGAGGCGTTGCCCAAGCCGCCGGTCAGTCGAGGCGTGGTCACGTCTCCCTGGTCCAGCCACACCGGACCGGTCACGCCGTTCCAGATTTCCGACATCACGCCCCAGTTGTAGGCGGAGTTGCGCGTGGTCTGGTCACGCTCAGCGAACCGCGCGCCCATTTTGACCGACTCGATCCAGCCTGCGCCCAGATCGTACTCCACATCCGCCTTGAAGGCGGTCTCGTCGCCTTCGCTCTGCTCGATGTGGTCCATGGCGTTGCGCCAGAAATAGTTGGACGGATCCGACAGGTGGGCGTCGATGTCGCCGCCGTCCGGCGCCAGCAGGCTCAGCGACGGGATGTCCCCGTTCAGGTCGAGAACATCGACGGCGAAGAAGGAATTGGTCAGCTGGAAGTCGACCGCGTCCACGGTGGAATCGATATACTGAGCGTCGAAGTTGAAGCGCAGCCGATCGGTCGGCGACCATTTGAAGTTGAAGCCGTAATCGCTGGTCAGGTAGTCCTGCACCACGCCGCGTTTTACGAACAGGTGCTGGATGCCGTTCAGCGGAACCGACGGATCGGCCGAGCGCCAGTCGGCGTTGGAGGTGATCGAGCCCCCGGTGAAGATGCCGTCGTCGTTGTAGGTCCAGTTGGAGCCGGCGAACGGGGCGCGGTTGCCGCTGTCGTCCACCACGGACTCGACGGCGCTCTCCACCCAGGCCTGCTGCGAGTCCGACCGCAGATACTGAAGGGTCGCGATCATCCTGCGATCGTTGGAGCGCCACTGGCCAGCCGCCGCTATGCCGTCGCGGCTACGGTCGAACTCCTGAACGCGGAAGGCCAGGCCCGACGGCGTCCAGCGGTCCTGCCCGTCCACGGTGCTCAGACGGTAATTCAGCGACTGAAGGCCCTCGGCGCGGGAATCGAGCTCGGAATGGACGCCGCTGAACAGAAGCCCGAATTCGCCGTACTTCGTCTCCCAACGGTCGCTGCCCAGAAGGGAGATCGTGGGAGCGATGTTGTTGCGCATGTCGCCCCAGCTCGTCTCCGCTGTAAACGCGAAGGTCCGGCCGGGCGCGTCGAACGGCTTTCTGGTGTTCAGATTGACCGTTCCGCCGATGCCGCCTTCGATCATCTCGGCGGACATGTTCTTGAACACTTCGACGCTGCCCAGCAACTCGGAGGGCACGTCGGCGAAGGACAGGTCGCGGCCGTTGTTGGCCGAGAAGGTGTCGCGGCCGTTCAGCTCGGAGCGGACGAAGTTCAGGCCGCGGATCACCACGCCCGATCCTTCAACCGAGAAGTGGTCCGGATCGTTGGCGCCGGCGAAGCGGTTGATGGACACGCCCGGTACGCGCTGCAGGGCCTCGGTCACGGACCGGTCCGGCAGGGCGCCGATGTCGTCGGCAGTCACGGCGTCGACAAAGACGTCGGCGTTCTCCTTGACGTTCTGAGCGCTTTTCAGCGCAGCCCGGATGCCGGTGACCACCACCTCTTCGACTTCGGCGGGAGCCGAGCTCTGGTCCTGGAGCATCGACGTCGTGTCGGCGGTCTGGGCGTTCGCCGAGTTGGCGAAAAGAAAAGCGCCGATGGCCACGGCCGAGGCGCCGTGCATGAGCCGACGGCCACGCAGGCCGATCGACGCCGTTGGATTGGTGTCGCGCATGAGTCCCCCCGGGAGATATGTTCTTGGACACCTGACAGCGCTGTCATCGATGGCGACTATCATGTGACACTGATAGCGTCAACGAGACGCACCACGCCGCCCACCGAGAAATCAACCGGACTGCATGACCTCCTCTCCTGAAAAACCCTCCGCTCCCAACGCGATACGCGATGTTCTCGTTGTGGGCGGCGGGACGGCGGGCTGGATGGCGGCGGCCGCCCTCGCCCGTCTGCCCGCCGACGTCCGCGTACGCCTGGTCGAATCCGAAGAGATCGGCACGGTCGGGGTCGGCGAGGCCACCATCCCGCCCATCGTCGCCTTCAACGCCATGTTGGGGCATCGAAGAGGCCGACTTCCTCCGCGCGACGCAAGGCACGTTAAAGCTTGGCATCGAGTTCGTGAGCTGGGGTGCGCAAGGCCAGCGCTACATGCATCCGTTCGGAACCTACGGGATGGATCTGGACGGTGTGAAGTTCCACCAACTCTGGCTGGCGTCCCATCAAGCCGGCGATCCGACGCCGTTCGACGACTATTCTCTGTCGGCCGTCGCGGCGCGGCTCGGTCGGTTCACGCCAGGTTCCGACGACCCCCGCACCGTGCTGTCCAGCCTGAAACACGCGTACCATTTCGACGCCAACCTCTACGCCGCCTTTCTGCGCCGCATCTCGCAAGCGCGCGGTGTTGAACGGCTGGAGGGCCGCGTCGAGCGGGTCGAGCGCACGCCCGAGACCGGCTTCATCGCAGCGGTTCATCTTGCGGACGGGCGACGGCTCGAAGCGGACCTGTTCATCGACTGCACCGGCTTTCGGGGCTTGCTGATCGAAGAAGCGCTTGGCGCCGGTTACGAAGACTGGAGCCATTGGCTGCCCTGTGATCGCGCTCTGGCGGTCCCATCCGCCGTGGCTCGTCCGATGACGCCCTATACGCGCGCAACGGCGGACGCGGCGGGTTGGCGCTGGCGCATCCCGCTGCAGCACCGCACCGGGAACGGCCACGTCTACGCCTCGGCCTTCTCCGACGACGACACGGCGAGAGCGGCGCTCATGGCGGGGCTGGACGGACCGGCGCTGGACGAGCCGCGACCGTTGCGCTTCGTCACCGGTCGCCGGCGCAGCCAATGGCTCGCGAACTGTGTTTCCCTCGGGCTCTCGTCGGGATTTCTGGAACCGCTGGAATCCACCAGCATCCACCTGATCCAGAGCGGCGTGTCGCGGTTGATGGCGCTGTTTCCAGACAAGGCGTGCGACCCCGTCCTGCGCGATGAATACAACCGACAGTCCCGACTGCAGTTCGAGCAGGTCCGCGACTTCATCATCCTGCACTACAAGGCGACCCAGCGCGACGACACGCCCTTCTGGCGCCATGTCGCACAGATGCAGGTTCCAGACACACTGGCGCGTCGCATCGAACTGTTTCGCGCGGGCGGACGCATCTTCAGGGAAGGCGACGAACTGTTCAGCGAGGCCAGCTGGATCGCCGTTCTTCTGGGACAGGACATCCGGCCGCACGGCCACGATCCGCTGGCCGACGCCATGCCGTCAGCCGCCGTCGATCAGAGACTGGCGGGCATGCGCGCCATCATCCGCAAGACGGCGGAGGCGATGCCGACCCATGAGGCCTTCATCGCCTGCTACTGCAAGGCCTAGCTGGCCGGGCAGCCCGCGTCGCCCTCGTTCGCGGCCAGAGCGATTTCGGAAACGGATACGGTCAGGGATCCGGCCGTGGCGACCTGGAACGGCGTGTCCACCGCCGACAGGTCGCCTCCGGCGTCGCGGAAGCAGGACAGACGCACCTTCACCGTTTGCCATCCTCCCTGCGGAGCCGAGGTGAACAGCCGCGTCACGTCGACCGAACCCTGTCCGAACGACAGGGCGACTGGCGCGTTCGGGGCGACGTCCACGCGATACCGGAAGCTCAGGGCCATCTCGCCGTTGGCCTGACGGGTGACATCGATCGGCGTGCCCCAGATCTTGGCGCTGGCCGCGCCGGTTCCGGCGAAGGCGAACTGCTGGCCGCTTTCCTGCGCCAGATCATCCACCGGACGCACCACCACCCCGCCTCGCGGACTGGTCGCCGTCTGCACGGAGCCGGGCTTGTTCTGGCCGCCCGCGTCGTCGAGCATCAGCGCCCAGGGGGCGACATAGCGGCCGTCCACGAAGTATCGATCGATGTTGGACGTCGCGCCCGACACGCCGCTGTCCTCCGACAAGGCGCCGACGCGGCCGCCGTTCGCATAGGTCAGGCCGTAGCCGTAGGCGAACTGCGGATCGTAGGCCGCCTGCCCCACGTTCAGCGGCGCGCCTTTGGCGTCCTTCGGCCAACTGAACGACAGCTTGCCGCGGAAATCCGTGCGCGCCGCGCCTTCGCCGTCGCCGATCAGAACGTCGGCCACCCCACCGCCTTCCGTGCCCGGCAACCAGGCCGCAACAAAGGCGTCCGAAGCGTTGATCTCCGGATTGGTCCACATCGGTCGTCCGGACAGGAAGACCGAGACGGTGGGGATGCCCGCAGCCTTTAGCCGCTTCAGGGTCTCGAGCGGCGCGGCGGGAATGAAGTCGAGCGTGTCGACGTCGCCCTGGAACTCGGCGTAGGGCGCCTCGCCGAAGATGACGATGGCGACGTCCGGCTTGTCGGTGAAGGCGCCGTCCGGGCTCAGCGTCGCCGTGCCGCCCCCGGCCCTCACCGCCTCCTCGATGCCGCCCCAGATCGACTGACCGTTTGGAAAGTCGGCGTTGCTGTTTCCCGTCCCCTGCCAGGTGAGTGTCCAACCGCCCGAGGCCTGACCGATATCGTCGGCCTGGCCGGCCACCAGCACGCGCGCGCCGGCGCGGATCGGCAGGACCTGACCCTCGTTCTTCAGCAGGACCAGCGACTTGCGCACGGCCTCGCGCGCCAGTGCGCGGTGAGCGGGCGAGCCCAGCTCGTTCAGCCGACCCTCGACCGGGCGACTGTCGCTGAACAGACCGGTCTTGACCTTGACGCGCAGGATGCGGCGCACGGCTTCGTCCACCCGAGCCATCGGGATTTCGCCCGATCCGGCTTGCGCCAGGGTGCTGGCGTACAGCGGCTTCCAGCTGTCCGGCGCCATCAGCATGTCGATGCCGGCGTTGACGGCCAGGGCGCAGCTCTCGTTGGAACAGCCCGGCAGTTGGCCGTGCGCGTTCCAGTCGGACACGACGAAGCCGTCGAAGCCCAGCGGTCCGCGAAGTACGTCGGTCAGGATGGTCTCGTTGCCCGAATGTTTGACGCCGTTCCAGCCGGAGAAGCTGGCCATGACCGACAGAACGCCCGCGTCGATCGCCTGGACATAGCCGCCCAGATGAACGTCGATCAGCTCCTGTTCCGTCCCTTGGAAGTCGCCCTGGTCCTTGCCGTCGACGGTGCCGCCATCCGCCAGGAAATGCTTCGCCGAACCCGCGATCCGGCCCGCCGCCAACGGGCGATCCGCCGACACTTCGCCTTGAAGACCCAGGGTCATCGGCGCGGCGTAGGCGCGCTGGATCTCGGGGTTCTCGGAATAGCCTTCGTAGGCGCGGCCCCAGCGATCATCACGCGGCACCGCCAGGGTCGGACCAAAGGTCCAGTCGGCCCCGGTCACGGCGACCTCCAGCGCGGTGGCTTCACCGATCCGCCGGATCAAGTCGGGATCGCGCGCGGCGCCCAGGCCGATGTTATGCGGGAAGATGGTGGCCCCGACGACGTTGTTGTGACCGTGGACGGCGTCGATGCCGTAGATCAGCGGAACGACGGTCCCGCCGCGACGAGCGTTCGCGGCTCGGAACTCGCGTGCGAGATCGACCCACGCCTGGGCAGGAGCGCGCTCGTCGCCGCCGGGCGAGGAGTTGCCGCCCGCTAGGATCGAGCCCAGCGGATAGGTCAGCAGCTCCTCCGGTTTAATCGAGGCGATGTCGGCCTGGATCAGCTGGCCGACCTTCTCCTCCAGCGTCATCCGCGACATCAGGTCAGCGACAAAGGCTTCGGTGGCCGCGTCGGTCATGGCGGCCGGCGACTTCGCCTGAGGCCAGACCCGAGGATCGGCCTGCGCCGACCGCCCGGCGCCTTCCGCGGCCCCTTGGGTCAGGCTCTGCGCCTCTATCGGCATGGGGGCGCACGCCAGCATGGGAACCGCCAGAACAAGTGAGATCAGGGAAGCGGCGTTGCGCATGACGGACTCCGTAAGAGCAGGGACGCAGGTCGCCAAGGGACGCCGCGTCTGCGGAATTGATCGGTGGAACCACGGGCGTGACGACCATCGCCGCTCATCCTTCGAGAGCTGTCGCCTTCGCCCCGGCTCCGCCACCTTGAACCAAAGCCTAAGGAAGTTGACAGCGCTGTCAACGTCTTAGGCGGAAGGAGCGATTGTTGCGGTGGAGGCGCGCTCCACCAGCACATAGGGCGCCAGGAGGCATCCCCCTGGAGAGCGGGCGGCCGCATCCTCCTCTGTCGTGTCGAGGCCAGGGATCAATCGACGGGCCGCCAGGGCGGCCAGTTCGGCCACGGGCTGGCGGATCGTGGTCAGGGACGGCGTCGCGAACATCGCGCCGGCCGTGTCGTCGAAGCCCGCGACCGAAAGATCCTGCGGCGCATGAAGGCCCTGCGCCGCGGCGCCTTGGAGCACCCCCAAAGCCGTGTCGTCGTTGCTGGCGAACACGGCCGTCAACGACAGGTCCAGAGCGAGGAAGCCCGCGATCGCCGCCAGTCCCGACTGGAAGGTGAAGTCGCCCTGGGCGACGCTCCCCTCAGGCATCGGCAGACCATGGGTCGCCATGGCGTCGCGGAACCCTTGAAGACGCCTCTGGCTGGCCGCGTAGGCGATCGGCCCCGTCACGAACCCGATCCGGCGGTGGCCTAGGCTGATCAAGTGTTCGGTCATGTCGAAGGCGGCCTGGCGCTCGTCCATGGCCACGCAGATCCCGCGATCCAGGTCGCGCTCCGGTCCGATGCGGGCATAGGCGACCCCGGCCTCCTCCAGGGTTTCGAGAACGACCGGGTGATCAGAGTTGGGCGGCGTCAGAATGACGCCCCGCGGCCGAATGGAGGCAAGAAGCGCCGCGAGGTCGCGCCGAAGGTTCGGCGAAGCGTAGTCCAGCAGTTCGACCATCAGGTGGTGGTCGGCGCGCCGGACCTCCATCAGCACGCCCATCTCCAGCCGGCTCAGATAGTCATTCCCGCGCCCGCTGCGCCAATGTTCGATCGTGAGGTCGGCGTCCACCAGAGCCGCGATGATCGACGAGGCCGCACCGGCCAGTCCACGCGCGGACATGCTGCGCCGATATCCCAGGCTCTCGACGGCCGCCAGGACGCGCTCGCGCAGGGCGACGCTGACATTGGCCTCGCTATTCAGCACTCTAGACACGGACTTGATGGACGCGCCTGACGCGGCGGCCACATCATAGATCGTCGCACCGGACATCAGTCTTCCCCAGCCTGTCGACGGCCGCCTCGAGGCGCGGAGACCGTCAGTCGATTCCTAATCCGTGCGGCGTTTCATCGGCAATGCTTGGCCGCAGGATGCGGCGACGCCGCCGACGCCCCTATAGCGGTTGCGAGGCGCGCGCCGGCGCCAGGGCGGAGATCAGACCCGCCCCGCCGCCGAAGCAGATCGCCGCAACCATGAACAGCGCCCGCGTGTCTCCGCCATGCTGCTGAAGCATGACGGCGATGATCGGCGCTATGGCCTGCGGCAGGGCGACCGTCAGATTGATCAACCCCATGTCCTTGCCCCGATCCGCCTCGGCCGGAAGGGCGTCGGCCACCAGCCCCATCTCCATCGCCCCGTAAGCGCCTTGGCCGATCCCGTAGATCAGGAAGGCGAGAACCACGAGCCCCCACGGCTCGGCCACCGCCGCCATGCCCGTCGCAACGGACAGCAACACCGCGCCTCCGAGCGCCGTTAGCTTTCTCGACCTCGCGCGGCTGCCGACGATCGCCGCCACCGCCGCGATCACAAACACGCCCCCCAGCGCCACCGAAGTCAGAATGGAGTGCGACGCCTCGGCGCTGCGGTCGGTGGATCTAAAGGCGTCGGCGACGAAGAACAGGAGATAGGCGCTGACCAGCGCATAGCCCGTAGAGAGCAACAGCCGCCCGCCCCACACCAGGGAGAAGTTTCGCGACATGAACGGTGCGAAGAACCCGAAAGCGCCCCGCCCCTCGCGTGTCAAAGGTCGTTCCGGCGCGGCGGCGTTCGGCTCGGGAAACAGGAAAACAAACGGCAGCACCGCGCCCAGCACGATGCAGGACAGCACCACCAGCCGCCCGCCTTCCGTCGATGGTCCCAGCGCCATCAGGCCGGAGCCTGCAGCCACGGCGAGAGGGTAGCAGACGCCCAGGATCGCCGACATCGTCGTTCGCCGCGCCAGGCTCACCCGTTCTGCGAACAGAGCCAGCATCGGCGCCATCAGCATGTTGAACGCCACCTGAAAGGCGATGACGGCCAAGGTGAGCTGAAGCGGCGACTGCGCCTTGGCGATCCCCGCATAGGTCACGACGATCAACACCGCCCCGGCCGCCAGCCACGGCCGTCGTCTTCCGAAGCGCGAGCGGGTGCGGTCGCTCAATGCGCCGATGACCACGTTCGACACCGCCGCCGTCGCCGCGCCCCAGAACATGGCCTGACTGAGGATCCTTGTCTTGTCGCCCGGATCGATGCCGCTGGCGTGCAGCGGCACGATGATCTGAAGCACCGGGGTCAGCGCCACAAAGGCGGCGACGAAGACAAGCACATAGCTCGCCAAGAAGTAGGCCTGGGGCTGTTCGAACGCTTCGGTCTGCGCCTGCCTCATTCTTCGCCTCCCAAGTCGCCACCATGATCCAAGACGCCTGGGGGGAACAAGGCGGGTAGTGCGCATTCCCTCACACGGCGCCGCTTGACGACAGCGCTGTCAGCGGTTTGTGTCAGCACCCGTTTCTAAAGAGGCCGCATCCGATGTCAGTGCGTTTCCATCGGTTCCGGCGCCTGGCTCTTGCGGCGTTCTTCTCGCTTAGCGCCGGCTTGATCCACCCTCAAGCGGCGTGCTCCGCCGACCAGGCCGACGCTCCCACCGCTCGGCAGGCCGCCGAGGGCATGGGCAAGGGTTTCAACCTGGGGCAGATGTTCGAGGCGGAGCAGCATGCCGCGACGCTGGAGACGGCCAAACCCAAGATCGACGCCTATTATGATCGCGGTTTCAGGACCGTGCGCATCCCCGTGACCTGGACGGAACCGATAGACGGCATCGTCCTGGCGGACCCAGACACCGGCGCGATCAACCCGGTCACGCCCCGCCTTGCGGAGTTGATCGCCGTGATTGATTACGCATTGGCCAAGCCCGACCTGTATGTGGTTCTCAACGCCCACCATGAAGTGCGACTGAAGGAGGAGGCGCGCGGCGACGTGCTGGAGCGTCTGTGGTCCGACATCGCCGACCGGTTCAGGGACCGAGATCATCGGCTCATGTTCGAAATCCTGAACGAACCCCACCTGAAGAACCGCGAGCCGATGGCGCCGGAAGTCCTGCGCCAGATGACGGGCCGGGCCTACGCACGGATCCGCGCGGTCGATCCCGACCGGATCGTCATCATCGGCGGCAACCATTGGTTCGCCGCGCACGAGATGGCCCAGACCTGGCCCAGCCTCGACGAGGTCGGAGGCGGGCGGGATCGCCACCTCATGGCGACCTTCCACCATTACCACCCCTGGACCTTCAACGGCGACAACCAGGGCGACTATGCCGACGCCTGGACGGTGTCGGATATGAACGGGCCCATGAAGGTGATGCAGGACTGGGCCGACACCGTCGGCGGCGGCATGCCGGTCTTCATCGGCGAGTGGGGCGTCGGCTGGAAAAGCCGCCTCGGGACGATGAACTGCAACAACGTTCGTCTGTGGTACAGCCTGTTCCACGCCCACTACGCCACCGCCGCGCATATGCCGACAGCCGTCTGGGACGACGGCGGCTGGTTCCAGATTTATGACCACAGCACCGATCGGTTCAGCAGCAACCTGATCGACTGCATCGGTGGAGCCTGCCGGTGGCATGGCCAGCAAAGATTCATTCCGGACTGCCTCTAACTTGATAAACTGAGCATAGTCGGTGCGGTCAAACTGAGTGGCCGGGGTTAAGCCGCTCTGCGCTCGGCCTAAGTGGGGCTGATATAGCCGAGTGCTGAGTGCAGGCGGTGGGGATTGTAGAAGCCCTCGATGTATCCGAACAGGTCTCGCCGCGCCTGGTCACGGGTGGCGCCGACGCCCAGACGGACGCCACGGACATCGTCGATGCCGAACTGATCCGTCTGCGGCAGGCCGGCGACTGGCCCGCCTTCCTGACCCTGGCGGTCACTGCCCGGCGCAACATCCTGATCTCGGGCGCGACCGGGTCGGGCAAGACGACCCTGGCCAAGGGGCTGATCGAGCTCATCCCGGACCATGAGCGCTTGCTGACCATCGAGGACACCCGCGAGTTCGTGGTGCCGCACCGCAACGTCGTCCACCTTGGTGTATTGCAAGGACGGTCAGGGGTTGGCCGGGATCGGGCCGAAGCAGCTTCTGGAGAGCGCCCTGCGCATGCGGCCGGACCGCATCCTGCTGCAGGAGCTTCGCGACGGCACGGCCTTCTTCTATCTGCGCAACGTCAACTCGGGCCATCCGGGGTCGATCACCACGGTGCATGCGGATTCCGCCGCCCTGGCCTTCGAGCAGCTCACCCTGCTGGTGCGGGAATCGGAAGGTGGGCGCGACCTGCCGCGCGAGGACATCCGCGCCCTTCTGCACCTGCTCGTCGACGTCGTCATCCAGATGAAGAAGGTCGACGGGCGCTTCCGCGTGACGGAGGTCTGGCATGACCCGGTTCGCAAGCGCCAGCCCGGGGGCTAGGGCGGCGGCGGTCACCGTCGGCGGCCTGGCGGCGGTGAGCCTCCTGACCGTTTTCGCCATCCTTATCGCCCTGGTCGGCCTCGGCCAGTTCTCCGACGCCGTCGATCCGGCCCGGGTCCCGGGATGGCTCTGGTATTATCGCCAGGATTCCGAGGTGCGCCGCTGGCTCACCGTCGGCGTCTCGGTTTCGACCCTCGTCGGCGCGGTTCTCGTCGCGGCCGTCCTGCTCGCCCGGCGCCGCCCCCTGCACGGCGCCGCCCGCTGGGCCTCGGGGTCGGAACTGCGGCGCGTGGGTCTGCGGGCGCAGCGCGGCATCGTCCTTGGGCGTGCCGAGGGCTTCCTCATCGCCGACGGTCCCGAGCACGTCATGCTCTACGCCCCCACCCGCACCGGCAAGGGCGTCGGCGTGGTCATTCCCAACCTCCTGGCCTGGCCCGACTCCGTGGTCGTGCTGGACATCAAGCGCGAGAACTTCCTCGCCACGGCGGGCTACCGCGCCGAGGCCGGCCAGACCGTGCATCTGGTCGATCCGCTGGCGCGGGACGGCCGCACGGCGCGCTTCAACCCGCTGGGCCATATTGATCGCACGAACCCGGGCGAGGTGCTGGACGAACTGCAGCGCATGGCGGTGATGCTGTTTCCGGTCCACGAACGGGCCGACCCCTTCTGGGCCGAGGCGGCGCGAACCGGGTTCATCGGCGTCGGCGGCTATGTCGCGGCCACGACCGAGCGGCCCTTCACCCTCGGCGAGATCTTCCGCCAACTCACCGCCGGCGACGCCCGCACGCGGCTGCCCCGGGTCGTCGCGGCCCGGAAACAGGAGGGTCGTCCCCTGTCCGGACCGGTCGTGGCCGCGCTCACCGACTTCACCCGCGCCAGCGAGAACACCTTCGCCTCGGTGCGCCAGTCGATCACCACCCGGATGGGGCTGTGGCTCAATCCCCGGGTCGACGCCGCTACTGCCGCGTCCGATTTCGACCTGCGCGACCTGCGCGGCGGCCGCTTCTCTCTCTATCTGGGCGCCACGCCGGCAACATTCTGCGGATCCAGCCGCTGTACGCCCTGCTCTTCCAGCAGCTGGTCGACCTGAACAGCCGCGCCCTGCCCGGCCCCGCCGATCGACCCACCCTGATCGTGCTCGACGAGTTCGCCCGTCTCGGGCCGGCGCCGGTCCTGGCCCACGCCTTCGCCCGGGTCGCCGGCTATCCGGCGATCCGGCCTTCCGGCGCGAGGTCTGGATCCAGGCCCAGACCCTCGGGATGGAGGTACAGGGTCACCGGCCGCGCGAGCGCGATCGGCAGGCCGCCGGCCTTGATCGTCCACCGCCCCGGCGAGACGCCGAACGCTCCAAGGGGCAGGACGCGCTCGCCGAACGTCTGGCGAGAGCCGCCATCGTGGTGGCCCGGCTGGTCCCCGATCCCGTGATCCAGACGCGCCTGCTCGAGGCCGCCTGGACCCGCACAGGTCGACCTCGCCCGGCGGAGCGGGAGCCGGCGCGCGGACGCGACCGGCATCGCTAGAGGTCCGCCTCGGGAAGAGCTCTATTCGTCCCTATCCCCCGCGCCCGCGTCCCCGCCCAGTTCGCGCTCCAGCAAACCCAGGCGGCTGGTGAACCCGCCGAAGATCGAGTTCGCCAATCCCCTTGGGAACCACCGCGGCAGGCTGGCCTTTGTCGCCCGGATCGCCTCCGGGGCGTCGGCGACGAGCTGGGCGAACAACCCGCGGATAGTCCCTTCGTCCAGTCCCCCCCTCGCCCCCGTCTGGTAGAAATGCCGGGGCAGGATGCTGTCGACCCGGTAGTGACGGCGATTGCCGACGGCCATGGCCATGCGGTAGCGGTTATGGGCGAGCGCGCGGGCGTCGACGACGGGCTGCACCGAGAGAACGTCATAGAGCGGGGTCAAGCGGAAACCCCCACCCGGATACAGGAAGACGCTGAAGTTCTTGGCGTGCCCATCCGTCGCGCCGAGCAGCCAAAAGGCGATGACCGCCTTCATGAACGCCTGACGATCCAGGGTCACCTCGTCGCTCGCGCCCAGAAGGTCGAGGCAGTCAATGATCCCGGGCCCCCCGTCGGTCTCGTACTTTCGCGTCCAAGACACGGAGAGCGCCTGGCAGCAATCCTCCTGCGGCTGACGCAGGAGGCGTCCGTCGCGAGCATAGGTGCGGTCAAACCGCTCCACGACGAGGACGCGCTTCCGACCAAAGGTCTGGATCTCGACGTTGGCGGTTTCGAAGCCCAGCGCGCGCAGGAAGGTCAGGCAGAGAAATTCGTTCTCGACGCTGTCGGAGAAATCGATGGCGCTGCCCGGCGCCTTGCCGATCTGCGGCTTGAAGATGTGGGTCGTCGGCGTGGTCCCCGCCGGCTTCAGCCATTGGCCGGCCTGGCGCAGAAAGGCGGTCTTGTCCTGAACGCCGGCGAGCGAGATCCGGAAGTGTTCGCTGTCGTCGATCCCCAGGGGATTGGCGGTCAGGTCGTCTAGGATTTTCGCAATGGCGCGGTCACTGACCGGCTCGCCTTCGATCTCGCCTGACCGGGGCGGGTCACTGCCTTCGGGCAGGAATTGCAGGGCGCCCACGCAGTCGCGGCCGATGGCGGCCAGGAGGCTGTAGGCGTCGATCCCGTCGGCTTTGACGCGCGCGGCGACCCGCCCTCGGATCGTCTCATTGTCGGGCAGCAGGTTGTCGAACACGGCGACGACGGGCGCCCCCAGATAACGATCTTCGCGAAGCGGCAGCGAAAGCGAAACCGGGATCGCGTGCTCCCACGCCAGCCATGAGGGATCGTACTGAAAATCGATGGCGCCGCTGGTCTCTCGGCGAAGGCGACCGACGAGCTTGCCATTGAGGTAGACTAGGAGGGGCGCATTGCTCCGTCTTCGGGCCATCAGAACAGGTCCCCGATATCAGGCGCCCGGCCCCGGCTTCTGCGCCGCACGACGATTTCCAGCTCGAGCGCACCAAGAGCGGCGAAGAGGGTTTCAAGCGTGCCGGAGCCGCTTTCCAGATTGGATATGGTCGCCTGGCGTTTGCCCGCCTTGGTCGCGAGATCGCCTTGGGTCAGATCCGCCAACTTTCGAAATCGGCGAATGGCGGCGGCGAGCTGTTTCTCACTGCGGACGATGGGCTCCATCTGCATCTCCTCCTCGCCTCAAGATACGGAAATCCGCATCTTTTGTCAATACCCGCTTATGCGTATAGCGGATTAGCATACGAGAATGCGTATGATGACTCTTCATGCGGAAAACCGCATACAAACGGCGGCGACGCTGCCGAACGGATGGCTGACGGTACGTAGCCCCAGCGCCCTGAGCAACGGACGGTACTACCGACGGCACGTCCGTCATCACAAACGAAGGACCCTCCGAAAGGCTTCGAAGGGTATCGTTGGAATTCACATATTTGTCGGCGACTTATGGCGCTATCCGCAAGTGTTATCGAAAGCTCGCGAGAGCCCCGAATTATTCCCACTCGATCGTTCCCGGCGGCTTGGAGGTTACGTCGTAGACGACGCGGTTGACGCCGCGGACTTCGTTGATGATGCGGGTGGCGGTCTTGGCCAGGACGTCCCACGGGAATGGGTAGAAGTCGGCCGTCATGCCGTCAGTGGAGGTGACGGCGCGCAGGGCAAGCACCTTTTCGTAGGTGCGGGCGTCGCCCATGACGCCGACGGTCTTGACCGGCAGCAGGACGGCGAAGGCCTGCCAGATGTCGTCATAGAGGCCGGCCTTGCGTATCTCCTCCAGATAGATGGCGTCGGCGTCCTGCAGCGTGGCGACGGCGTCCGGCGTGATCTCGCCGGGGATGCGGATGGCCAGGCCCGGTCCGGGGAACGGATGGCGGCCGACAAAGGCGTCGGTCAGGCCCAGCTCGCGGCCCAGCGCCCGGACCTCGTCCTTGAACAGCTCGCGCAAGGGCTCGACCAGCTTCAGCTTCATGAAGTCCGGCAGGCCGCCGACGTTGTGGTGGCTCTTGATCACCGCCGACGGGCCGCCCGAGGCCGAGACGCTCTCGATCACGTCGGGATAGAGGGTGCCCTGGGCCAGGAACTGCGCGCCCTCGATCTTGGCGGCCTCGCGGTCGAACACCTCAATGAAGACACGGCCGATGGTCTTGCGCTTGGTTTCGGGGTCGGCGATCCCGGCCAACTGACCCAGGAACTCCTCCGACGCATCAACATGCACCAGCGGGATGTTGTAGTGTTCCCTGAACAGGGTCGTGACCTGCGTCGCCTCATCCTTGCGCAGCAGGCCGGTGTCCACGAAGACGCAGGTCAGCTGGTCGCCGATGGCCTCGTGGATCAATACCGCAGCGACTGAAGAATCGACGCCGCCCGACAGGCCGCAGATCACCTTGGCGTCGCCGACCTGCTCGCGGATTTGGGCGATCTGCTCGTCGCGGTAGGCGGCCATGGTCCAGTCGCCGTCCAGCCCGGCGATGGCGTGGGTGAAGTTCTTCAGGATCGCGGCGCCGCGAGGGGTGTGCATGACCTCCGGGTGGAATTGCACGCCGTAGATGCGCCGCGACTCGTCGGCGATGGCGGCGAAGGGGGCGCCTTCCGAGGTGGCGATGACCTCGAAGCCGTCGGGAATGGCGGTGACGCGGTCGCCGTGGCTCATCCACACCGGTTCACGGTGATCCACCGCGCCGATGCCGGCGAACAACGGGCTTTCCCTGGTGACGACGATCTCGGCGCGGCCGAACTCGCGATGGTGGCCGCTCTCGACCTTGCCGCCGAGCTCGGCGCATATGAGCTGCTCCCCGTAGCAGATGCCGAGGATCGGCAGACCGGCCTCGAACACCGCGTGATCGACACGCGGGCTGTCGGCCTCGGTGGTGGAGCTGGGGCCGCCCGACAGGATGATCGCCCGGGGCGACATGGCGGCCAGCGCCGCGCCCGCCTTGTCGAACGGGTGGATCTCACAATAGACGTTGGCCTCCCGCAGGCGACGGGCGATCAACTGCGTCACCTGGCTTCCGAAATCGACGATCAGAACCTTCTGGTGATCGCCGGGCGTGGTCGGAGCGGGGGTCATGCGGCTGTCTCCGTCAGAGGTAAGCAGGCGGGGTCTTGGCCGACGACGGCCGGTGTTTGGAGGCAGGCCCGGCCCTGCGTCGTCAGCACGTCGACGAGCCGATCCCAGGCGGCGGCCAGGTTCCGGTCGACATGGTGCAGGGTGGAGGTCCAGTCCTCCAGCGCCTTCAACTCGGTCCGGACGTCCGACACGCCGCGCAGGGCGACAAGGGGCACGCCGAAGCTCTGGCAGGCGCGCAGAAGAGCGAAGGTCTCCATGTCCACCATCTCGGCCTCGATCTCGTCGTAAGCCGCGCCAGAGACGACGTTCGCGCCGGTCGACAAGGCGGCGGTCGGAACGTCGGGGATCGGGTGCGGCAGGGGCAGGACAGCCGGCATGTCCAGCAACGGCGTCACGCCGCGTGGAAAGCCCAGCGGGCTTGCGTCCATGTCGCGATAGCCGACGGATGACGCCTGATAGACGGCGGCGTGCTCCAGAACGCGCGATCCGCACGATCCGAGCGACACAACCGCGTCGGGAAGGCGTCCTTCCTGTTCCAGCCGCGCGAGCGCCGTCGTCAGGCTCACCGCCGCCTCCACCGGGCCGACTCCGGTCATCAACGGCCGGATGCGCGACCGCAGATGCTCGCCGTACTCGGCCGGAGCCGCCATGACCGGGAGGATGCAGACCGTTCCGCACCGCTCCATGCGCCCGCCGTCGCTCATGCGGCGCGCTCGTAGGCGGCGAAGAAGAAGCCGTCGGTGCCGGTGGACGCCGGCGAAAGACGCAGGGCGTGACCAGAGACTTTGTCGATCAGCGCCGTCAGCACGGCGTCGCCTTGCGGGATCAGGTCGGACAGCGTGATCGGGCGGAAGTCGCCATGGACGGCTTCGAAAGCGGCGAGGCTGGCCTCGTTCTCGCGGCTCAGCATCGAACAGGTGACATAGACCAGGCGTCCGCCGGGCTTCACCAGCCGCGCCGCCTGGCCCAAGATGCGAACCTGCAGCGCATGCAGGCGCTCGACCTCTTCGGCCGTCAACCGCCAGGCGTCTTCCGGTCGGCGCCGCCAGGTGCCGCTGCCTGAGCAAGGGGCATCGACAAACACCAGATCGGCGCAATCGTTCAGTTCCTCGAGCCCGCCGCCGTTCTGGCCGATCAGCACCAGTTCAGCCTCCACGCCTGCGCGCTCGAGCCGGGGACGAATGTTGTTGAGCCGCTTCTGCACCACGTCTGAGGCGACCAGCCTGCCCTCCCCGCCGTCGGCCAGATCCATGGCCGCCGCAAGACCCAGCGTCTTGCCGCCGCCGCCGGCGCAGTAGTCGACCACCGTCATGCCGGGTTTCGCACCCGCCAGGGCGCAGACGACCTGACTGCCCTCGTCCTGGATCTCAATGCGCCCCGCCTGGAAGGCGTCCAGCGCCTGGACGTTCGGCGGCGGCTCGGCGGCGAGGCGCAAGCCGACGGGCGACAGCGGCGTGTGTGCGGGATCGAGCCCCGCCTCGCGCAATTCGGCCTCCACGGCCTCGACGCTGGCGCGGGCGGTGTTGACCCGCAGGTCGATCGGCGCGCGCGGGACCATCAGCCCTTGCGCCTCCTCCGCCCAGCGATCGCCGAAGGTCGCCTTGAAGTCCTCGACCACGAACTCGGGCAGGCCGGCGGCGATCCAGCCCGGCAGGTCCCCCGGCTGGGCCGTCAGGCGGTTGCGCTCCTGCTTGGACAACGGACGCGGTCCGTATCCCTCGCCAGAGTGCAGCGCCTCGATCTCCTCCAGCGACAGGCCGTCGATGGCGGACAGGGAGCCGATCACCAGCGCCCGTCCGTCCTCGCGTCCGCCCATGATCCACGACAGGCGGCCGCGCGCGCGCAGCACCTTGTAGACGCGGTCGGCGATGGCGCGCCGGTCCTTGGAGCCCGCATAGCGGTTCGCCGCGCCCCAGGCCTTGAGGACGGCTTCGGCCGGCTGGCGGCTCTGGGTGATGGAGTCGATGACGGCGCCGGCGGCGGCCAGTCGGGCGGCGGGAGTCACTTGGGCGGCATCCTCATAGGAACAGGGCGGCGAGGATCAGAACCAGCCCGATCAGCGAGACAAGCCACGCCAGCGACCGGACATAGGGAACGCCCAGCGCATACAGCGGCACATAGACGACGCGCCCACAGAAGTAGAGCCCCGCGCCCCATGCGGTCCAGGCGCCGTTCGCCCCGGCGACATGCGCGATAAGGACCGCGCCGATGAACACCGGCAGGGTCTCGAACAGATTAGCCTGAGCCCGCTCCAGCCTGTCTGTGATCGGTCCCGCCGAGCCCTTGGCTTCGTCACGCGCGCCCGCGTTCCAAGCCAGGCCGAACCGCGCCGTCCGGCCCGCCGCCGGCAGGAAGATCTGCACCAGCGCCAGGACCAGCGTCAGGGCCAGATAGAACAGCTCGGTCGTCAACGCCGTCAGCCCTGCCTGTAGTTCGGCGCCTCGCGCGTGATCATCACGTCATGCACGTGGCTTTCACGCAGGCCAGCGCCGGTGATGCGCACAAAGCGGGCGCGTTGCTGGAAGTCGTGCACCGTGCCCGCGCCGACATAGCCCATGGAGGCCCGCAGGCCGCCGACCAGCTGGTGCAGCACCGGGCTGATCGGGCCCTTGTAGGGCGTCTGGCCCTCGATGCCTTCGGGGACCAGCTTCTCAGACGACACCTCCTTCTGGAAGTAGCGGTCGGCCGAGCCCCGCGCCATCGCGCCCACCGAGCCCATGCCGCGGTATGACTTGTAGGAGCGGCCTTGGTACAGGAAGACCTCGCCGGGGCTTTCGTCGGTGCCGGCGAACATGGAGCCCATCATGGCGACGTTGGCCCCCGCTGCGATGGCCTTGGCCAGATCGCCGGAGTATTTGATGCCTCCGTCCGCGATCACCGGAGCGCCCGATTCCCTGGCCGCGCGGGCGGCGTCCAGCACCGCCGTCAGCTGGGGCACGCCGACGCCGGCGACGATGCGCGTGGTGCAGATGGAGCCCGGCCCGATGCCGACCTTGACCGCGTCGGCCCCTGCGTCGATCAGGGCGCGCGTCGCGTCATAGGTGGCGACGTTGCCGGCGATGATCTGGATGCGGTTCGACTCGCGCTTGATGCGCTCCACGACCTGAGACACCGAGGCGGAGTGGCCGTGGGCGGTGTCGATCACCACCACGTCCGCGCCGGCTTCCGCCAGGGCCATGGCTCGTTCGAACCCGGCGTCGCCCACGGTGGAGGCCGCGCCGACCAGCAGCCGGCCCTGGTCGTCCTTGGCGGCGTTGGGGAAGGCCTGGGCCTTCTCGATATCCTTCATGGTGATCAGACCGACGGCGCGGTAGTCCTCGTCCACCACGATGACCCGCTCGATCTTGCGGGTGCGCAGCAGTTCGCGCGCCTCGTCGCGGCCGGCGCCCTCACGCACGGTGATCAGGTCGCCGGTGGTCATCAGCGAGGCCGCCGTGACGCCCGGGTCGGACTCGAAGCGCATGTCGCGGTGGGTCAGCATGCCCACCAGCTTTCCGGACGCGGGATCGACCACGGGGAAGCCGGTGATCTTCTTGCGCGTCACGATCTCGCGGACTTCGCCCAGTGTCGTGTCCGGCGTCACCGTCACCGGATTGACGACCATGCCGCTTTCGTAGCGTTTCACGGCGCGGACCTGCTCGGCCTGCTCCTCGATCGTCATGTTGCGGTGCAGCACGCCCAGACCGCCGGCCTGGGCCATGGCGATGGCCAGGCGGCTTTCGGTCACCGTGTCCATGGCGGACGACAGCAGCGGGATGTTCAGCCGGATGTCGCGCGTCAGCTGGGTCGAGACGTCGACTTCGGCCGGCATGAACTCGGACGCGCCGGGTTCGAGCAAAACATCGTCGAAGGTTAGGCCTTCGCGTATCTCCATGAGGAGTCTCCGTTTTGCGGGCCGCGTATAGCGGGCGACTCCCCTCAGCGGCAAGGTCTGTCGGTTATGCACCCGATATATTTTATTGGTTTGCAACCCTGCGCGGCTGACACCATTGTCCTTGCATGGTCGGCGTCCTGCTCAGCACCGCACGCAAGCTCGCGTTGAAGATCGCGTCCTACGGGGTCATGCACCTCGTGGTCGCGATCCTGGTGGCGTTCGCCCTGACGCGGGACTGGCGCGTGGCCCTGGCGGTCGGCATGGTCGAACCCTTCTTCCAGACCATCGCCTATTCGATTCACGACCGGGTCTGGCACCGCATCGAGCGGCGCAGGCGCGCATCCCGGATCGAAGAGGCGGCCGAGGCCTTCACCGCCCGGCTGGAGGTCATGTCGCCCGAAGAGCAGCAGCGCGCGCACGGCGGCCATCATGGGCACAGCCACGCCCTGCCCCGCTCGCTCAAGCAGGTGGCGCTGAAGACCGTCACTTACGGTCTGATGCACTTCGCCGTCGCCGTGACGGTGGCTTACGCCCTGACCGGCGACATCCGCACGGCCCTGGCGATCGGCATCGTCGAGCCGATGGTCCAGACGGTGTTCTTCACCCTGCATGACCGCATCTGGACCCGCATCGAGGCGCGCCGCGCCGCCCGTCGTCAGGCGCTGACCGCCTAGCGCCGGTTCAGGGCCACCAGAAAAACCTCGGCCGAGTCCTTCCGGCTGGAGGCGGGCTTCACGTATTTCACCGTCTCGAACTCCTCGCGCAGGCGCGCCAGGACCCCGCCGGCGTCGCCGCCCTGGAAGTTCTTGGACACGAAGGCCCCGCCCGGCTTCAGCGTGCGAATGGCGAAGTCGGCGGCGATCTCGATCAGGGCGATGATCTTCAAGTGATCGGTCTGGCGATGGCCGATGGTGTTGTGCGCCATGTCCGACAGAACCAGGTCCGGCGGGCCGCCGATGGCGTCGATCAACTGCTGGTCCACGCCCGGATGGGTGAAGTCGGCCTGGATCAGGGTCGCGCCGGGGATCGGTTCGATCGGCAGGAGGTCCACGCCCGCCACCGCGGCCGCGCCCCGATCCAGCGCCACCTGCACCCAGCCGCCGGGCGCCGCGCCCAGGTCGATGACGCGCGACCCGCGCCGGATCAGCCGATGCTTGTCGTCGATCTCGATCAGCTTGAACGCCGCGCGGCTGCGCCAGCCTTCGGCGCGCGCCTTTTCCGACCACTTGTCGGACAGCTGACGCTTGATCCACTGCTGGCTGGACATCGACTTGGTGTCGGCCGTCTTCATCTTCTGGCCCATGCCCCGACCGGCCGCCGTTCCGCCGCTGGGCGGCCGGACCATGCGGCGACGCTCGGGCGCGCCTTCGGGCTTTTCCTCTTCGCTCATCAGCACCACATAGCCCTGACGTGCGTTGCGGGCTATGTCCCCCGCGCACATCCGCCACAACGAGGAGAGCGCCCGATGGCCGAGACCCTGACTTTCACCCTGGACACCGGCGACGGCGAAGCCCGCGACGTGGTCATCACCCTGCGTCCCGACCTGGCGCCGAACCACGTCGCCCGCATCACCGAGCTGGCGTCCGAAGGCTTCTACGACGGCGTGGTGTTTCACCGCGTGATCCCGGGCTTCATGGCCCAAGGCGGTGATCCGACCGGCACCGGCACCTCGGGCTCGAACAAGCCGAACCTGAAGCAGGAGTTCTCGTCCGAGCCGCACGTGCGCGGCGTCTGCTCCATGGCCCGCACGTCCGATCCGAACAGCGCCAACTCGCAGTTCTTTATCTGCTTCGACGACGCCACCTTCCTGGATCGCCAGTACACGGTGTGGGGTCAGGTGACCTCGGGCATGGAGCACATCGACGCCCTGCCCAAGGGCGAACCGCCCCGCAATCCGGGCAAGATCGTCAAGGCGACTGCGGCCTAAGCGCCGATCGATACAACGGCCGGCCGCCCTTGGCGCCGGCCGCTCCCTTCCCTCTACTCCTGAGCTGGCGCGGCCAGCTCGAACGGGACCGCCGGCAGGCCGCCGGGGCCGTAAAGGTTGCACAGCGGACTGTCGCCCCAGCAGAACCGAACCTTGGCGTCGGACGCACGCGAGCCGGCCAGAACGACCTCGTCGCCTTCCAGCGCCGCATCCACGAAGCGACAGTCTTCACCAGCGTCGCAGAGCTGGAAGCCCACGGGACGACTGGCACCCACCACGATCAGGCCCGCGTCGTCAGCGTATCGGACACGCAGCTCGCCGCCCACGCGCCGAACGCCCTCGGGCTGGACCGGGCGGGCGATCGCTTGGCCATCCAGCCGCCTTGCCTCCAGCGCCAATCGCCGGCCGACCTCCTGCTTGTTGGACGGGTGGATGTCGTAGCGGTCGCCCACGTCGATGGTCACCGCCAGCCCCGCCTTGGCGTCAGTGGCGACGGTGCGCCGCTGCACCTCGCGCAGGGCGGCCCAGCCCGACGCCTGCGGCCGGTCGGAGGCGGGGCCGTAGTTGGCCAGCTGCACCACCAGCATGCGCAGGTCTGGATTGTCGAAGACGCGTCGCCAATCCTCGAACAGGCCGGGCAGCAAGGCGGCGTAGCCCGCCGCGTCGCCGGCGTTGGATTCGCCCTGGTACCAGGCGACGCCCTTCAGGCCGTATGGCGCGACGGGCGCGATCATGCCGTTGAACAGGGTGCTGACGCCCGATCCGCCTACCCACGGCATGCGTGGAGACGGCGGCAGACCCGCCAGCGGCGTCGCCACCCGGTGCAGCCAGGGGCGGTCCAGCGGCACGGACGATCCGTCGTCGAAGACCAGCCTCTTGTCGGCCGCCGGTCCCCAGGCGCCGCCGCCGCCGCCGCTGTCCAGCACGCCCACGGCGATGACGTTGCGCCCCGCCTTCAGCGAGCCCGCGCGGATGCGGTAACGGCGTGGCGTGTCCCATCCCTGCATGCCGCCCAGATAGCGACCGTTAATCCAGGTGCTGTCGGCGTCGTCCACCGGCCCGATGTCCAGGGTGGCGGCCTGACGCGCCTGCGCCCGCGTCAGTTCGACGGTGGTCCTCAGCCAGACCACCCCGTCAAAGTTCGCCAGGTCCGTCTGCATCGTCTCCCAGGCGCCCTCGGCGGCGATCGGGCGCCACGCCGTCTCGTCCAGCCGTTCGCGGTACCAGCCGCCCTGGAGACCCGGATCGTGGCTGCGCCACCAGGCCATGGAGATGCGCTGCCACAAGGCCTCTCCGTCCTCCGGAGAGCGAACGTAGGCGTCCAGCGCCTGCAACGACGGCTGATAGTCCTCCATCGCATTCAGGGCGTCGCGGCTCAGCCAGTCCTCGATGATCGAACCGCCCCAGGACGCGGCGATCAAACCGATGGCGACGCCTGGATCGTTGCGGCGCAGATCGCGCGCCATGAAGTAGCAGGCGGCCGAGAAATTCCGCGCGCTGTCCGGCGTCGTCGGCGTCCAGGCGGCGAGGGCCTGCGGCTCGGCCGCCGCCTGCGGCAGGCTGCGGCGGGGAATGTTGAACAGCCGGAGGCTGGCGTCGTCGGCCGCGGCGATCTCGGCGTCCGCATTGGCCGCCTGGCGCAGCGTCATCTCCATGTTCGACTGGCCCGAACACAGCCACACGTCGCCCACCAGCACGTCCGTCAGGCGCTGGCTCATGTCGCCCGCGCTGACCACCAGCGCATGCGGTCCGCCCGCCCTCTGCGCAGGCAGTTCGATGCGCCAGCGCCCGGTCGCGTCCGCCGTCGCCGTTGCGTTCGCCGTATTCAGCGACACCGTCACGCGCGTACCCGCCTCCGCCCGCCCCCAGATCGGGATCGGCCGCCCCCGCTGCAGCACCGCATGATCGCCAAAGACCGGATCGAGCAGCGTCGGCGAGGCGACGGCGATCGAGGATTGAACGTCCGCCTCCTGCGCTTCAGCGGACGCCGCATCCCCCGCCGCCGCTACGAAAAAGAGCGCTACGGCCGAAAGCAGCATGAAACGCAAATGTGTCTCCTCGCGGCGCCGATATGGATGGATCATCGGCTATACCGCAGCGGCCCTCTCGACGCCCCATCAAAGTCCAAGGCGATGCGGCTCCGCCCTCGACACGACGCGGATCACCGCAACCCCAGCCGGTCCAATCATCAGGATGAGTGAGCGACGCGAGGTCGTTCACTCATCGCTTCCTGCGCTCGATGGGTGGTCGTCTGAGCCTTACCGCGCAGGTGCGACCCGCCAGATCGTATTGGACACGTCGTCGGCCACCAGCAGCACGCGCTTGGCCGGATCGAACGCCACGCCCACCGGTCGCCCGCGCGCATGCTCGCCCTCGATGAAGCCCGTCAGGAAGTCCACAGGCGGCCCCGCGGGACGGCCGTTCGCGAACGGCACCCAAGTGACCTTGTAGCCGGACAGGTCCTGGCGGTTCCAGCTGCCGTGCTCGCCGATAAAGGCGCCCTGCGCGAACTGGCCGCCGAAGCCGCCCTCACGTGCGAAACTGAGGCCCAGCGCCGCGACGTGCGAGCCCAGGGCGTAGTCGGGCGTGACGGCGCGCGCCACCATGTCGGGGTTCTGGGGGCGAGCGCGGGGGTCCACGGTCTTGCCCCAGTAGCTGTAGGGCCAGCCGTAGAAGGCGCCCGGCTGCACCGCCGTCAGATAGTCCGGCACCAGTTGGGGTCCCAGTTCGTCGCGCTCATTGACCACGGCCCACAGGGTGCTGGTGGTCGGCTCGATGGCGAGGGCCGTGGGATTGCGGATGCCGGTGGCGATGGTGCGATGGGCGCCCGTCGCGCGATCGATCTCCCACACCACCGCGCGATCCTGCTCCACCGCCATGCCGCGCTCGCCGACATTGCTGTTGGAGCCAATGCCGACATACAGGCGCGTTCCGTCCGCGCTGGCGGTCAGGGCCTTGGTCCAGTGGTGATTGATCTCGGACGGAAGCTTGGTCACCTCCTGCCCCGGGGTGGTGATCTGCGTCTGGCCTTCCTGGTAGGGGAAGCGGAGCAGCGCCCCCTGTTCGGCGACGTAGATCGAGCCGTCGACGAAGGCGAGGCCGTACGGGGCGTCCAGGTCGGCGATGAAGGTGGTGCGGACCTCCGGCTGGCCGTCGTTGTTCGCATCGCGCAGCAGGGTGATGCGGTTGCCCGGCTTCACGCTGCTCTTGCCCTTGGCCTTGATGACGCCGGCGATGAAATCCTTGGGCCTGAGCTTGGGCGCATTGCCGCCCACCCCCTCGGCCACCAGGACGTCGCCGTTCGGCAGCACAAGCATCTGGCGCGGAATGGCGAGGTCGGTCGCCATGGCCGTGACGGTGAAGCCGGCGGGCGCGGTCGGCGTCTGGCCTTCCCACCCTGCGGGCGTCGCGATCTTCATGGGCGGAACCAGCGTCTCGTTCCGGCCGGGCAGTTCGGGGCTCGCACCGGTCTGGGTGAGGTTGGGATCGCTGGGGCGGGCGCAGGCGGACAGGGCCAGGAGGATCGCGGTGGCGCCGAGAAGAGACTTGATCATCGGGCGATCTCCCGCACGTTGGAGCTGGAATAGGCGAACCAGGCCCCGACCAGGGCCAGGGCGGTGGAGAGAACCGACAGGATCAGACCGCCCGTTCCGACCGAACTCCAGACGTCGCGGCTGTGATGAAAGGCGTTGATCAGGCCAAGGACCCAGGCGACGGCGAGGCAGATGACATAGACGAGCTTGCGCGTCGGGCGCCCATGCCGGAACGACAGCGCCAGGTCGATCAGCGCCCACAGGCCAAAGAAGCCGCCGAAAACCAGACCGCCGACGATCAGCCAGGCGGCGAAGTTGGACCACTGGATCTCGGCCGAACGCAGATAGGCGACATCAGCGATCAGGGCGCAGGTGAACAAGGAAACCAGAAAGGCCAGGAGTATGGCGTGTAGCGGATGCAGAGGTCGCCCCCTGTTCACTGCTGCAGTCATGCCGTTGTCCCTTCTGAAATGCTGAGCTTAGGTTCTCGGTCCAAATCCGTTGGGCGGTGAATGGTTCAACCGCGTGGGTGTCGCAGGGGAAATCTGCCGGCGACGATCAAGCTTCGTGAAACCCTCACACAGTCGTCACGATCGGCCGAAACAAGGGCGCAGCCTTGCGACCGGAGTGTTTGCCCATGTTCCTGAACAGACGAAGCCTGATGACCAGCGGAGCGGCGGCGCTGGCCTTTTCGGGCCTGGGCCGGCACGCTGTGGCGGCGGCGCAGGAGACCTATGTCAACGAAGTCGCGGGCTATGGTCCGCTCAAGGCCGATCCCTCGGGCATGCTCGATCTGCCGGAGGGCTTCTCCTATCGCGTCCTGTCGCGCGCGGGCGAGGTGATGGACGACGGCCTGCTGGTTCCCGGACAGTTCGACGGCATGGGCTGCTTTGCGCTGGACGGGTCCAAGGTGGCGCTGGTGCGCAACCACGAACTGAAGCCGTCGTCGGCGTCGCACTGGACCCGCACCGCCTGGGCGGATGACGCCGGACGGCTGGAGCGGATCGATCAGGCGCGCGCCTATGGCACGACCAAGGACGGCCGCATCGTGCCAGGCGGCACCACCACCCTGATCTACGATACCGAGACGGGACAGGTGGATCGTCAGCACCTCAGCCTGATCGGCACCAGCACCAACTGCTGCGGCGGCCATACGCCCTGGGGCTCATGGCTGACGTGCGAGGAAACGGAAGACCGTCCCGAGACCGCCGAGGTGTCAAAGAGCCACGGCTGGGTCTTCGAGGTGCCGGCGCGCGAGACCGGCCTGGTCACGCCCGTGCCGCTGACCGCCATGGGCCGCTTCGACCACGAAGCGGTGTGCGTCGATCCGGGGACGGGCGTCGTCTACCTGACCGAGGACCGGGCCGACGGCCTGTTCTACCGCTTCATCCCGATCACGCCCGGACGACTGGCGGAGGGCGGACGGCTGCAGGCCATGGCGCTGAAGAACGCGCCCTCCGCCGACACCTCCAACAAGACGCAGCGCCTGTGGGCGGTGGGCGATTGGCGCGAGGTCGAGTGGATCGACATGGAGGACGTCCACAGCCCCAACGACGATCTCCGCATGCGCGGCCATGCGGCGGGCGCGGCCCTGGTCTCGCGCGGCGAGGGCGTGTTCTGGGGCGAGAACGAGCTGTACCTGACCGCCACCTCCGGCGGACCGATCGAGCGCGGCCAGATCCTGCGCTACCAGCCTCAGGGATCGGACGGCGGCCGCGTTCAGCTGTTCGTGGAAAGCACGGACGAAAGGGCGCTGAACATGGGCGACAACCTCACGGTCGCGCCCTGGGGCCACCTGGTGGTGTGCGAGGACAACTATTCGCCCACCATCCGCAACCATGTGAAGGGCGTGGACGCCCTGGGCCGCCTCTACACCATCGCCCGCAACGTGATGGAGGGAAACAGCGAGTTCTGCGGGGCGGTGTTCTCGCCGGACGGGGGCACCCTGTTCGTCAACATCCAGAACCCCGGCGTGACCTATGCGATCACCGGGCCCTGGGGCCGGATCAGCGCCTGATCCGACGCCCGGCGGGCGAGGCGAGGCTGCGCAGCTCGGCCAAAAACGTCGGGTGATCCGTCGCTCCACCATCGAGGCCCGACGCCAGCGCCTCCGCTTCGGCGATCAGGCCGACGACCGCGTCTTCGCCCGGACCGACGCCCAAGTTCACCAGCGACCGGGCGCGGGCGCGCACAAGCAGCAACGCGGCCTGGGGGTGACGCGCCGCCAGCCGCGCGGCCCAGAGCGGCGCATCCTCGTGCGCCCCGCGAAGCTGCTCCGCGCGCGCAATGATCAGCGCCGCCGCCTCGCGCAACGCCGGCCAGTTCATCAGGAAACCGACCGCCCTCATCACATCCGGATGCGAGGCCGCGAGCTCGAACGCCCGATCCAGGGCCACCACGTCCTCGAAGTCGGGAAGCCCCGCAAGGAGCGCGCGCAGATCGTTCGCCGATAGAGTGCCTTCGAACACCCGCCACCGGGCCTCGCGCGCGTCGTCCAGCCGGCCTTCGGCCTCCAGCACCAAGACCTCCGCCTCCAGCCACGCCTCGGCGGCCGATGCGCGGCCGGCACGCCCGTGCGACGGCGCGCCCGCCGACCGGCTCGCCTCCAGCGCCGCCCTCGCCTCTTCCGCCCGCCCGGCAACGGCGAAGCGTCGCGCCATCTCGACGGTGACTTCGGGCTTGCGCAGGTCGTCGGGCGAATAGGTCTGGACCCAGGCGTCAAGATCGCCGTTGCGGTTCGCCAGCCGGCGCAGCACCAGAGCCATGCGCCCGGTCGGCGGCGGGCGATCGTCCATGAACTCGACCACCAGCCGACCCGCCAGTTCGGGCTGCAGGGTCTCGGCCGCATGACCGATCCAGATCGCCCAGGCGGTCAGCCGCGTCGATAGCGCCTCGGTGAAGACGGCGGCCGAGGCGTCGACGCCCGCCTTCGCAGACAGCGCCGCCAAATCCGATGTCGCCCCCTCGAACAGCAGCGGCAGTTCGCCCTTGGCGTCACTGAGCCGTGCGCTCAAGCGGGGATAGAGGTCGAACCAGGCGACCAGCCGGTCCAGCCCCAGCCGGGCGTCCAGCTCGGCCAGCCGGTCCACGATGATGCGGCGCAGGGCCCTGAGATCGGCCAGCAGCGCCGGCCGCTTGCGCCACGACACCCGCGTCCGGCTGGTCGCCAGCGCCGTCAGCCGCTTGTCGATCTCCAGCGCCAGATCGGCGGGGCTGACCTCGGCCGCCAGTTCCATGCGCAGTCGGCGCTTGAGATTGGCGTCAGCCGAAGCCGCCTCGAGCAGCAGGGCCGCGAGCCTGTCGGCGCCCAGTGCCGCTAGGTTGTCCGAAGACACCGTCTTTCTCGCCGCCGAAGATCGCTTGGCCATGCCCGGGTTAAGCGCGGGGGCGGCGTCCGAGGCAAGGCCGGACGCCTGATCCAGGCCCGGAGACCGCCGATCAATCCTCCGCAGGATACTCGAACGGATCGCTGGGCGTCGGCTGCGTCGGCAACGGCATGCGCGGCAGGGGCTCGTCGCGGTTGGCCGCGTTCAGCAGGAAGCTGGCCAGGATGACCGCCGCCTGACGCAGGTCCTCGGGCTTCAGGTGGTCGTAGCTGTCGATGCTGGTGTGATGCAGGCGGCTGGAATAGTCGAGCGGGTCCTGGATGAACTGATATCCCGGAACGCCGACGGTCTGCATATAGACGTGGTCGGTGCCGCCCGAAGGTCGCAGCGACACGGGGGTCGCCCCCATGCTGGCGAACGGCGCCAGCCATTCCTGGAAGATCGGGGCGGCGGCGACATTGCCCTCGGCGTTGATGCCCCGAATCTTGCCCGACCCGTTGTCCAGGTTGAAGTAGGCGACCAGATCACGGTAGCCCGCGCGCGGCTCGATCGGCCAGCGGCTGCGCCAGGTGCGGTTGTTCGGAAGATTGGCCAGCGCCGGGTCGTTCGACGGCGCGCGTGTCGCCAGATGCCGATCCACATAGGCCAGTGAGCCGAGAATGCCCTGCTCCTCGCCGTTCCACAGGGCGAAGCGGATGGTGCGCTTGGGCCGCACGCCCAGGGTCTTCAGGATGCGCGCGGCCTCCATCACCACGGCGCTGCCGGCGGCATTGTCCACCGCTCCGTCCGACGCGACCCAACTGTCCAGGTGGGCGCCGGCCATGACGTATTCGGTTCCGCGCGCCGTGCCGGGGATGTCGGCGAGGATGTTGTAGGCGTTCACGTCCTCGTCGTGGAAGCGGACCTCGCTGTTCAGCTCCAGCGTCGGCGGCGTGTCGGTCAGAGCGAGCCGTGCGAGACGGCGGTAGTCCTCGGCCGCCAGCTCCATGCCGGCCAACCTGGGCGTGGCGCCGACCTGATAGCTGTAGCCCGTGCCGTGCAGCAGGCCGCCGTCACGTTGAGAGATGCGCACCCAGGCTACCGCGCCCTCCTCCGCCAGGAAGGCGTCGAGCTCGGAGGCGAAGTTCGCCGTCTTCAGCTGGCGCTCGATGGACGCCGGCGAATACTGCGGCTGAACATAGACGTTGCGCTCGGCCAGCTCGGCGCTGGTCCAGCGGCGGAAGGCCGGTTCCGTGGGCTCCGATCCCGTGCCCGGCCGCGACAGCATGACGATCTTGCCGGCTAGCTTGCCGCGCCACTTGGCGAAATCCTCGACCTCGGTGATGGGCGCGACCACCACGCCGGCGCTGATCACCCCGTTGGTCGAGGGAGTCCAGGCCACGGGAATGGCGCGCAGGTCGATGGAGCGCGGGCTGGTCATGCGCGCGCTGGAGCGGACGATGGACCAGCCCCGGCCGAACTCAAAGCCCTCGGCGCGGACGTCGCTGAGGCCCCAGTCGCGGAAGCGCTGCTGCGTCCACCGCTCCGCTTCCCGCATCTGGGGCGAGTTGGTCATGCGTCCGCCGATCCGATCGGTGAGGTGCGCGGCGGTCTGCATGACCTCGCTGTGGTTCAGCCCCTGGTCGATGATGCCGTTGATCGCGGTGCGATCCACCGGTTGGGCGACGGCCGGCGCGCTCAGCAGAACGGCGGCGACGGACACGGAGGCAAGCAGACGCAGCATGGGTGACCTCTTGGAATCGGATAGGCCACTTCATGAAACTTATCGCGCCCGCGCAACTGCAAAGGTGCGGCACGACGGACGCAGCTTTGGTCGCGCAGCTGCATCGGCGCCGGTTGGGGCAGAAAACCCGCTGATCACGAGCCGCGCGTCGGCCACTTTCCTAATCGGCAAGTTTCAACTTGACGGAATGGAAAGTCACCCCCATTTTCCACATCAGCAAGTCGCCAGGGAGGAAGCGGTGATGATCGAAGGTTTGTGGCTGACCGGCATGCTGGCCGGCATGGCGTGGTGGGTGAAGCGCGACGCGGAGGCGTATCGCCGCTTTCAGGCGCTGACCCTCACCCGAGATCGTCAGCGGGTCTATTGGCGCTGGATCGCCCAGAGTTTCGCCGTCCTGGTGGGCGCAAGCCTGATCAGCCTGTGGCTGGTCGGCGGACTGTCGCCCTTCAGCCCCTTCCCCAGCGCGTTTGATCAGGCGCATCAGGCCCTGCGCAGCCCGCAAGCCGATGGATCGGCCGAATCCATGGCCGGCATGGCGGTCGGCTTCGCCATCGGTATGGGCGCGCTGCTGTTCATGCAATGGCGCCGGATCCGCAAGATGCTGAAGCCGGTCGCCGTCCCTGCCGACGCGCTGTTGCCGCGCAACCGGCGTGAGGCGATGATCGCGGCGGTGCTGAGCCTCAACGCCGGCTTTTCGGAGGAGCTGTTCTTCCGTCTGGCGCTGCCGCTGCTGCTGCTTCACCTAACCGGCTCGCTCTGGATCGCCTTTGGCGTGGCGGGCGTCTGCTTCGGGCTGGCTCACGCCTATCAGGGCTGGAAGGGCGTGCTGGCGACGATGATGGCGGGCGGCGTTCTCACGCTCATCTACCTGTCGCACGGATCGCTGCTGCGGGTGATGCTGATCCACGCGGCCATCGACATCGTGGCGCTGCTGGTGCGCCCGGCGATCACCGAATGGCTGGCGCGTCGCGGCCGACCGGAGATGGCGAACGCCTGAGTTCGCCCGGTCACACCCAGACAAGCAAACGCCTGCCGCCGGATCAGCCCGACGGCAGGCGCCTTGGAGTCGATGTCTAGAACCGCGCCGTCAGGCTGACCGAAGCGCTGGCGCCCAGGTCGTAGTTGTTGATGCGGATCTTGTTGCCGAGCTCCTGATACTCGTCGAAGTCGGTCTGCAGCAGGTTGCGCAGTTCAAGCGCGAAGCCGAGGTCCCGCCCTCCCGCCGTGAAGTCCTTGCGGTAGACGAAATCGAGGAACACGCCGGGCTCCTGGATGTAGTCGGGCTCGCGGTTGCCCGCCTGGCCGGCGCCGCGGGCGGTGATCCGCTCACTGACATAGTTGACGATGATCGTCGCCTGGCTGCGCGCCGTGTCGTCTTCCCAGCCCAACTGAAGGTTGGCGACGTGTTCGGACTGCCCCTGCAGACGGCTACCGTCCTCGATGAAGAAATCGGCGGGAGAAGGTGCGCCGCCGCCCGAGAGGTCCAGCACGGTGTCGCCCTGCTCCACACTCACCTCAGAGTCGGAGTAGGTGTAGTTGCCCTGCGCCAGCCAACGCTTGTTCGAGATGAACGGCATGCCGGCGCTAGGGAACTCCCAATACTTCTTCACCTCGAACTCGACGCCGTAGATGTCGGCTTCGGGCGCGTTGACGTAGGACTGCTGGCGGTCGCCTGTCGAGGCGGCGATGATCACCGACTCCACCGGCTTGTCGAGGTTCTTGTAGAAAACGCCCGCGGTCACATACTGCTGGCGTGCGAAGAACCACTCGTACCGGGCGTCGACGTTCAACAGTTCCGTATCGACGAGGAAGGGGTTGCCGATGAAGGTCCGGTCGCTTTCCGGGTCCGTGTAGGTCTGCGGCGCCAGCTCACGGAACTGAGGCCGTCCGATGGTCTTGGATGCGCCAAGGCGGACCTGCTGGTTCTCGGCGAAGTTCCAGGTCGTGGTGAAGGACGGCAGCCAGTACTGTTCCTCGATCCGCGTCGCCGGGAACGGCGACGAGCCGCCGAAGAGATCGCGGGAAACCAGCTCCTGCTCGCCGTCCTCGAAGCGAACGCCGATCGCGGTGCGGACCAGGGGGATGATCTCGGCGTCCACCATGGCGTAGGCGGCATTGACGGTCAGGCTGCCGTCATAGGCGTTGGCGCCCGACACGCCCGGGATCTCCCGCAGCTGCAAGGTCGTGGGATTGATGTTGAAGTCCGACGTCAGGAAGTCGATGCGCGACTCCCGCTGATCTTCTGTCAGGGCGTTGACAGCCGCGAACTGAAGGTCGCGGCGAACGGCGTCGCGGTTGTTCTCCATCGACGCCACGCCGATGCTGAACCTGGCTTCGCGCGCGTCCGACAGCGGCAGGGTGTAGCTGAGGTCGGCGCCGCCCGAGACGACATCGTCGTTCAGTTCGGAGAACGAAATCAGGTTACCCTGAATGTTGTGGATGAAGTCGCCCTGGGCGTTCACGCCGTACTGGAAGCGGGTCTCATACGGGGCGTCGCGTTCGGTCTTGGCGTAGGCCGCGCGCCAGTCGAACTCAAGCGCGCCGTCCATGAAGAAGTGCTCGCCGGCCAACTGGCTGCTGAACAGCTGGCGCTCGAACCACTCGGTGTAGTCGGTACGGATGATCGAGCCGCCGGCGTCGAAGTTCGGGCCGCTGGCGCTGCGCGCCTCCTTGGTGGTGTTGCGGACGTACAGGTTGGTCCACTTCACCTCGTGATCGCCGTTGGTCAGCGACAGTCCGCCGAGGAAGTTCAGTTGGACGTCGTTCTGGTTGGACTCGACGTCGTAGGTGGTGACGGGGACCAGCACGTCGCCTTGGAACTGGCCTTCCTCCTGCACACCCTCGCGCAGGCTCCAGTTGTTGTCGTAGCCGGCCACGCCGATCAGGCCCAGCGTGCCCATGCCCGTGTCGGAGGACAGACCGCCCGACATCTCGACCCCGAAGTTCACGGGCGTGTTGTCGCGTTGCAGCAGGCGCAGCGGCGCGTTCACCAGCGAGCGGCCCATGACCTGCAGCTGCTCGGGCGAGAAGTTGGTGGTGTTGATCTGACGACCGCTGCGGAAGGCGGCCTGGATCTCAGCCGGCACGTCACGCGTGCCGTCGTCGAAGCTCGTGAAGTCGGTGCGCGAGCCGTAGTAGGTCAGGCCGTTCTGGCCGGTCGTTTCGGAGTTCACGCCCAGCGACGTCTGCAGGGTGAAGAACGGATCGCGCGGCGCGTCGATCGTGTGCAGGTCGATCACGCCGCCGCCGAACTCGCCCGGAAAGTTGGCGGAGTAGCTCTTCTGAACGGTGACGCCGTCCAGGATGCTGGAGGGAAACAGGTCCAGGGGTACGACGCGCTGCAGCGGCTCGGGGCTGGGCAGCGGCGAGCCGTTCAGCAGGGCCGATGAATAGCGTTCGCCCAGGCCGCGCACATAGATGAAGCGGCCTTCAACGATCGACAGGCCGGTCACGCGCGTCAGGGCCGCGGCCGCATCACCGTCGCCCGTGCGTTGCAGATCTTCGGCGGTCAAAAAGGACGCGACCTCCGCGCTTTCGCGGTTCGGCTCAGGAATGTAGCGGCCCAGCACGACGATCTCGTCGACCGAGGCCGGCTCCTGGTTGTCCGCCTGAGGCTCCGCCTGAACGGCGGGGGTCTGGGCGGTCGCCGCGTCCTGGGTCTGGGCCAGGGCGAAACCGGGCGCGATCAACGCGCTGGTGGCCAGGAGGACCCCGCTCAGGGTCAGAGATAGCGTCTTCATGATCTGCGCCTTGAAGGGGTCGGTCGATATCGAACAGGAACGGCGTAGGCCGGCGACGTGAGGTCACGCCGCCGGCCTCGGTGCTTCAGCGGATCAGCAGGTCGCGCCGGCGGTCAGACCGCAGGTCCAGCCCTGCCACCAGGTGTCGGCCGAGTTCCGAACCGCGCCGATGTAGGTGACGGTGTCGAAGAAGCTGTAGACCGACTTCGGATCGATCGCCGTAACAGCGTTCTCGTTGGCGCCGTTGATGAAGGCCAGGTTCTGGTTGGTGATGCTGGTTCCCGTCGGCGCCGTCAGGGTCGAGGTTCCGTTCGCCGTCACATTGGTGTTGCGGGCGTTGGTGAACACCGCCGTCGAGCGCGCCGCGTTGGCGGGACGATAGGCGATGCTGCACGACATATAGATCGAGCGCAGCGACGGCTGGCTGTTCCCATCGAAGCTGGTCTGCGTGTCCACGTCGGCGATGTCGAAGCAGCCGGCGGTCGATCCCGAGACGCTGGTCGAGACGATGTTCATCAGCGTCGGCTGGGTCCCGGTGTCGAAATGCATCACAGTGTGCGCATCGATCGGCGAGTTGCGGCCCACCAGGGTCCAGTTCGCGATCTTGGGCTGGGCCAGGTAGCGCGAGGCGTAGGCGGTCGAGGTGGGGGCGGCCGAGAACTCGAACGCCGCCGAACGGCTGGTCGAGTTGGGCGCACGCTGGGTCACGATGCCGAACTGGGCGCCGCCGCGCCAGCCGGTGTCGGTGTCCAGACCATCGTCGTCGGCGCCGTTGATGACGATGTACTTGAGGTTGGCGTTGCCGCCGAAGATTTCGATGCCGTCGTCCGAGCTGTTGTAGACTTGGACGTGGTCGATGGTGGTGCCCGAGCCGACGCCGGCCAGGGTCAGGCCTTGCAGTTCGTTGCCGACCGAGACTTCAAAGCCCGAGTACTTGATCTGGACGTAGCGGAAGCGGCCCGAGTTGTCCGTGGCCGTATTGCCGCCGTAGAACACGGCCTGGCCGCCCTCGACCGTTCCGGTGCAGGTCACCGGAGCCGTCAGCTGGCAGTTCGCCTGAGGCGCCCGGCCGGCCATGATGATGCCGCCCCACTGGCCTTGCGAGCTCTCGGTGGTCTGGCCTTCGATGTTCTGGCGGCTGGTGAAGATGATCGGGTTGGTCGCGGTGCCTTCGGCGTAAATCTGCGAGCCGCGGTTGATGATCAGGGCGTCGCCGCCGCTGGAGGCGAACACGCGCACGCCCGGATCGATCGTCAGAATGCCTTGAGAACCCGTGGTGGAGGTCGGGTCGAGGCCGCGGTCGACGCCGACGTTCACTGCGCCCGAGATCGAGTAGATGGTGCCGGCGCGCACCGACAGGGTCAGGTTGCCGGTGACCTGCTGCGGCAGCTGGCAGTTGCGCAGCGTGCCGTTGGCGACGGTGCCGACGTTCGCGAGGCCCGTGGGGCAGTCGGCCGCTGCCTGACCCGTCCCCGGATTGGGGTTCGGGTTCGGGTTTGTCGGATTGGTCGGCTGGTTGCCGAAGTCGCCTTCGCCCGGCGAGGCCACTTCCGAAGAGCCGCAGGCGCTGAGCGCGAGCGCGCTGGCGGCGACCGCCAGCAGAGATTTCAGTCGAAGGTCGGTCATCATCGGTCCCACCGTGTCTGGTCAGATTTCATCGACAGGTGACGGCCGGAACCCATGCTCCGAACCACGAAGCCGTGGCGCCCCTCCTGCCCTCGCCCTGCCTAGAGCGACGATGTGACGGCGACGCTGACCTAGCGTGACAGTTGCGGCGAGTTTTTTTGACAAGGAAGCGCAGCTTTCATGACGTGTATTTGAGCAAGCTGCAGTGCACGGACGATCCGCGTCGCCCGATGGGCGACCGCGAACTGCCGCATCCGCGCGCCTGTGCGTGCGTGCGCGCCAGGGATCGCCCGCTGACACGAAACCCTCGTCAACGCGCGGTAGTGTGATCCGATCGGTGAAGAGGCGAGCCATGACTGCGAACTCCCCGGGCGCGACGGCGGCCGCTCTGCTGGCGTTGACGCTCGCCTGGCCCCAGTCTGCGTGGGCTGAGCCTCTCGCCGATGCACCGGTGGACGACACGCCCCGGCGCTATCTGATGATGCTGCCGCAGACGCCCGTCGCGGAGATCGCCGAGGAGGTGCTGGGCGAGACCCTAGGCCTGCCGGTGACGACGGACGAGGCGGTGGACGCCTCCATGCCCTTCCGCATCGACGGCCAGTACACGCCCAGGCAGTTGGCCCGCGAACTCGGCTACCGGCTCTGGAACGTGGACGTGGCCCTGATCGAGGAAGCGGGCGGAGAGCTGAAGCTGATCCCGGCCGCCGGTCTGCCGGGCGCGGTGGCCGACGGGGCGGAGGTGGTCGCGCCGCTGGCGGTCACGGCGCCCGCCCCGACAGCGGCACCTCTCCAACGCACCCCCATTGTCTATGGTCGGGACCGCTTCAACGCGCGGGACCTGATGATGCTGGCCTTGGGCTGGCTGGGGGGCGCGGCGAGCCTCGGCGCCTGGGTCGCCGTGCGGCGGCGTCGCGGGACCCGTCAAGCCGCGGCGCCGGTCGCCCTCCTGCCGGCGCCGTCTTTTCCGACCGTCGACCTCAAGCCCGACCCCTTCAGCATACCCGATCGCGCGGGCTGACGCCTAGGGTCCCGACTCATAACCACCACGCGATGATGGCGGCGAGGGCTATGGCGGCGATGTAGGTGCAGGCGAGCTTGTCGTAACGTGTTGCGACGCGGCGGAAGTCCTTGATGCGGCAGAAGGCGCG
>JAEYAO010000058.1 GCA_023456105.1 Pseudomonadota bacterium
GGCTGGACGCGCACGCTGGATGCCCCGCCGCCCGGGCCGCCCGCCTTCGCGCCGCGCCCGCAGCCTCGCCCGCCCGTCCACCGCCGCCCGCGCAGCCTCTATGTCACGCGGGTCGAGCGGTGGGTGCGCGATCCATACTCCGTCTACGCACAATCTATCCTGCGGCTGGAGGCGATGGAGCGGCCGGGCGCCTCGGCCGAGGCGCTGGCGCGCGGCGATGCGGTGCACAAGGCGATCGAGCTGCTGACGCTGGAGTGGCCGAACGACCTGCCGGACGACTGCGAGGCGGTGCTGCACGATCACCTTCTGCACCAGCTGGGCGCGCACGGCTTCGAGGACGCCGCCATGGCGCGCGAGGCGCCGCTGGCCCGCAACTGCGCCCGCTGGCTGACGGAGTTCGAGCGCCGCCGCCGCGAGCGCGGCGTGACCCTGCTGATCGAACAGAGGGGCGCAATGACCTTCGACGCCCCGGCCGGTCCCTTCACCCTGAAAGCTTTCGCCGACCGCATCGAGCTGTCCGGCACTGGCGCGGCGGTCATGGATTTCAAGACGGGCGCGGCGCCGTCGATGAAGCAGGTCAAGACCGGCTTCTCGCCGCAGCTGACCCTGACCGGCGCCATCCTGGCCCACGGCGGCTTTGCGGACACCAACGGTCCAGTCGAACCGGACGAGCTGACCTATGTCCGCGTGGTCGGGCGCAAGGTGGCGGGCGAGGTCGCCGTGCGGGGTCAGGGGCTTGAGGCGGCGGAGCTGTCGCGTGGCGCCTTGGAGGGCCTGAAGCGGCGCATCGCGCGCTTCGACGACGAGACCACCCCTTACGTCTCCTGGGCGGCGCCGCAGTTCATGGGCAACCAGGGCGGCAACTACGACCATCTGGCGCGCGTGTGGGAGTGGGCCGTGGCCGGCGGCGACGAGGAGGCCTCGGAATGAGCGGAGCCGCCCACCAGATCCTCGCCGCCGACCCGAACCTGTCGGTCTTCGTCACCGCCAACGCCGGCTCGGGCAAGACCACCACCCTGGTCAACCGCGTGGCCCGCCTGCTGCTGGCCGAGGCCCGGCCCGACGCCATCCTGTGCGTCACCTACACCAAGGCCGCCGCCGCCGAGATGCTGGCGCGGCTGTTCGATCAGCTGGGCGGCTGGGCCGTGATGGACGATCGCGAGCTCGCCAAGGCCGTGGCCGCGCTGGACGACGGCGATCCCGCCGCGCTCAGCGAAGCGCGATTGTCGGAGGCGCGCCGCCTGTTCGCTCGCGCGCTGGAGACGCCGGGCGGCCTGAAGATCCAGACCATTCATGCCTTCTGCGAAAAGCTCTTGAGGCGCTTTCCGCTTGAGGCCGGCGTGTCGCCCGCCTTCACGGTGCTGGAGGACCAGGCGGCGGCGCTGCTGTCGCACCAGGCGCGCGAGGATCTGGCCCGCTACGCCCTGGCGGATGCGGAGGGGCCGATCGGCGCGGCCTACAGCCACTTTGCTGTCGAGCTGGACTGGCCGCGGTTCCAGGCCCTGCTGGCGATGATCGAGGCCCGGCGCGATGCGCTGACCGCCTATACCGACGCCTGGGAAGCAGGAACCGCACCCTCGCCACACGCGCTGACCGGCGCCGATCCGCACCAGAGGCCGGAGGAGATCGAGCGCGACTTCATCCGCTTCATCGATCCCGGCGAGTGGAGCCGCATGGCCGAGGCGATGGCGGGGGGCGCCAAGACCGACGCCAAGCTGGCCGACGCCATGCACGCGGTCACTCTGCCGGACGCTGCGTTCGCGTCTTTGGCCGCCGTCTTCTGCAAGGCGGACGGCGACGGACGAACCAGCATGGGTACCAAGTCGGCGCCCCCGGCGGCGGTCGGTTGGCTGACGGAACTGCAGACGAAATACCTGGCGACGCGCGACGTCCTGCGCGCGGCCAAGATCGCTGACGACACGGTGAAGGTGCTGACGCTCGCCCGCGCCCACGCCGCCCTCTACGAACAGGCCAAGGCGGCGGGCGGCGCGCTGGACTTCTCCGACCTGGTGGCGCGCACGGTGAGGCTCCTGACCGAGAACGCCTCGGCCGCCTGGGTGCTGTACAAGCTGGACGGCGGCGTGGACCACGTCCTGATCGACGAAGCCCAGGACACCGCCCCCGAACAATGGGAGATCGTCCGTGCACTGACGGGCGAGTTCTTCGCGGCCGAGGCGTCGGGGCGCACCGTCTTCGCCGTCGGCGACGAAAAGCAGTCGATCTACTCGTTCCAGGGCGCGCGGCCGGAGCGCCTGCGTCAGGAAAGCCGTGTCTATCAGCAGCTGGTCGAGGGCGCCGGCGCGGTGTTCCAGCAGGCGCCGCTGGAGACCTCCTATCGCTCGACCGAGGAGGTGCTGCAGTTCGTGGATGCCGTGTTCGAAGGTCCCGAACGCACCCGCGCTCTGGTCGGCGAGGAAGGCGACATTCCTCGCCACCGGCCGGCGCGCGTCGGTCAGCACGGTTCGGTCGAACTGTGGCCCCTGTTCGTCGACGAGCCGGCGCCGGAGCGGGACGCCTGGGACGCCGCCGTGGACGAGGAGTCCGCCTCCAGCGCGCGCAAGCGGATGGCCATGGCGCTGGCCGGCGAGATCCGGCGACAGGTCGAGGGCGGCGTCGCCGTGTTCGACCGCAAGGGCGGCGATTTGCGACCGGCCGGCTACGGCGACTTTCTGATCCTGGTGCGCCGGCGCGACGCGACCTTTGAAGAGGTGATCCGGGCGCTGAAGACCGCTGGCGTGCCCGTCGCCGGCGCCGACCGGCTGAAACTGTCCAGCCACATCGTGTTCGATGATCTGATAGCCCTCGCTCGCTTCGCCTTGTTTCCCGACGACGAGCTGTCGCTGGCCTGCATTCTGCGCAGTCCGTTCTGCGACGTGGACGAGGACGGGCTCTATGCGCTGGCCGGCAAGGAGAAGCGTGGAGGCCTGTGGCGCGAACTTCGGGAGCGCGCGTCAGAGCGGCCGGAATGGACCCGCGCGCACGACCTGCTGCGGTTCGCCATCGACCAGCGGGGCCGCGACCCGTTCGGCTTCTTCGCCGGCCTGCTGAACCGGGTGGACGGCACGGGACGGTCGGGGCGTGCGCGCATCCTGGCGCGGCTGGGCCGGGAGGCGGAAGAGGCCATCGATGAGACCCTGAACCAGGTGCTGGCGGCCGAGGATCGCGGCGGGCTCGATCTGGAGACCTGCGTCGCGCTGCTCGAGGCCGCCGACGTCGAGGTCAAGCGCGAGCTGGAGGGGGCGCGCGGCGAGGTGCGGGTGATGACGGTTCACGGCGCCAAAGGGCTGGAGGCGCCGGTGGTGATCCTTCCGGACACCACCATGAAGGCAAAGGCGCAGGGCCCCAGCCTCATGCCCGTCGCGCTGGACGAAGACGGCGCAGAGGCCTGGCTCATGTGCCCCGGTTCCAGGAAGGACGACTGCGCGGCTTCCGCCGCCGCGCGCGACGCCCGTCAGGCGCGCACCGACGACGAGACGCTGCGGCTGCTCTATGTCGCCCTGACCCGCGCCCGTGACCGCGTCATCGTCATGGGCCGCGCCTCCAGCCGTGGGCCCGAGGCCGGCAGCTGGTGGTCGGTGATCGAAGAGACCTTTGAGCGTCTGGGCGAGCGGGTGCGGAGGACGGACACTGGCCTACGCCGCTTCGGCGTCGATCCCGAACAGCGGCCGCAAGGCGCGGCGATTGTGATCGCGGAGACGACGGCGCCCGACTGGGCCCGCCGCGCCGCGCCGGTCGAGGCCTCTGCACGCTTCGCCTCGCCGTCGCGCATGGAAGGCTCAATCCGCATCCCCGCGCCCTCGCCGCTGGCGCAGTCCGGCGCAAACCTGGGCCGTTTCCGACGCGGCGACCTGATCCACCGGCTGCTTGACCGCCTGCCGGAAATCGCACCACCGGACCGCGCCGACGCCGCCCGCCGCCTGCTGGCCAGGGAGACGGATCTGGACGAGGCCCAGCGTCTGGAGATGATCGAGGCCGCCTTCGGCGTGCTGGACGACGCCCGCTTTGCGCCGGTGTTCGGCCCCGGCTCGCGCGGCGAGGTCGCACTGACGGGCGCGGCGGCCGACCTGCCGCCGGGCGTGGTCGTCTCCGGCCGGATCGACCGGCTGGTGGTCACGCCCGAGCGCGTCTTGGTCGTCGATTACAAGACCAACCGTCCCGCCCCTGAGCGCGTAGAGGACGCCGATCCGGCCTATGTGCTGCAGCTCGCCGTCTATGCGGCGGTGCTGAAAGACCTCTATCCTGACCGGCCGGTGGAGGCGGCGCTGGTGTGGACCGACGGGCCGAAACTGATGCCGGTTCCGGAGGCCCTGATGGGGCAGGCGCTGCACCGCGCGCGTTGATTTCCGCCCGGGCCTCGCCCACATCTGCGCCAGCGCCTCTGGCGACAATGGAGAGATTGAACATGGCCACCGTCAAGGTCACTGACGACAGCTTCGAGACCGAGGTGCTGAAGGCCTCCACCCCCGTGCTGGTGGATTTCTGGGCCGAGTGGTGCGGCCCGTGCAAGCAGATCGGCCCGGCGCTGGAGCAGATCGCCGACGAACTGGGCGGCCAGGTCACCGTGGCCAAGGTCAACATCGACGACAGCCCCATGACGCCCTCCAAGCTGGGCGTGAAGGGCATTCCGACCCTGATGCTGTTCAAGGACGGCCAGATGACCTCCATGAAGGTCGGCGCCATGCCCAAGGGCAAGATCGTCGAATGGCTGGCCGAAGCCGGGGTCAAGGCCGAAGGCTAAGGCGGCGGCGCCCGCTCTGGTGGCGAGACAAGTGGGGCGGCTCGGAAACGGGTCGCCCCTTTCTTTCCCGACGTCTCAGATCGGCCAGGTCTCCGGGCTGGCGCCCAGCACCTCGCCTGCGAGGTACAGCGAGCCGCAGATGACCACACGGCCGGCCCCCAAGCGCAGGGACATCTCCAGCGCCTCGGCGACCGACCCCGCCGGCGTCGCCGCCAGCCCTCGCCCGCGCGCCACGGCCGACAGGGCCTGCGGCTCGGCCGCCGCACCGTCGAAGCCGACGGTGAAGACCGCGGCGCCGCTCCCCTTCAGCGCGTCGAAGAAGCCGCCGGCGTCCTTGTTCCCCAGCATACCGCAGATCAGCGCCAGCGGGCGCGGCGCGCGCGCCTGGCGTTCGGCCAGGAATGCGGCCAGAGCGCGCGCCGCATGCGGATTGTGCCCACCGTCCAGCCATAGCTCGGCGTCCGCCGCGCGTGCGGTCTCCGCATAGGGTCCGGCCGTCAGCCGCTGCAGCCGTGCGGGCCAGCGCACCGCCTGCAGCCCCTGGGCGATCGCGGCCTCCGGCAGGTCCAGCTCCAGCGCCGCGGCCATGGCGACGCCGGCGTTGTCGATCTGGTGCGCGCCCACCAGCGCCGAGGCGGGCAGGTCGAGGAAACGCTCGCCATCCTGGAACGCCACGCCGCCGCGCTCGGCCCACGCGTCGAAGTCCACCCCCATCACGGCGAGGCGGGCGTGGACCTGTGCGGCGGCGTCTTCGATCGCGCGCATGGCGGCCTCGCTCTGGCGCGCGATCACCGCCGGCGCGCCGGGCTTCAGCACCCCGGCCTTTTCGCGCGCGATCCCGGCCAGGTCCGTCCCCAGGAACTCGGCGTGGTCGAGATCGACGGGCGTGATGACGCTGAGCAGCGGCCGGTCGATGACGTTGGTCGCATCCAGCGACCCCCCCAGCCCGACCTCGATGATCGCGAGGTCGGCCGGCGTCTCGGCCATGGCGACAAAGGCGGCGGCTGTGGTGCTTTCGAACACGGTGGCCTCGCCGCCCGCCGCCTCGACGCGGTCCAGGATGGCGTTCAGCGTCGCATCGTCGATCAGCCGTCCGGCCAGGCGGATGCGCTCGTTGAACCGCACAAGGTGCGGCGAAGTGTAGGCGTGCACGCGAAGGCCCGCCGCCTCGGCGATGGCGCGGATCAGAGCGACGGTGGACCCCTTGCCGTTGGTGCCGGCCACATGGATCACGGGCGGCAGACGGTTCTGCGGGTCGCCCAGCGCGGCGCACAGCCGGCGCATCCGCTCCAGCGACAGGTCGATCTTTTGGGGGTGGCGCGCGCGCAGGCGCTCGGAGATGGCGTCCATGGCGCCCAACTAGACCACCGATAGCGGCCTCGCCATGGCGGGCGTGCTAGGAAGGAGGCGATGACCCGTCCCGCACCCCGCGCCGTCGCCCGCCTCGTGCTGGCGCTCGCCTACTTCGCCGCGGGCGTGCTGCACCTAGTTCTGCCTGAGCCCTTCCTGACCATCACGCCCGGCTGGGTTCCGGCGCCCGAACAGGTGATCCGCCTGACCGGCGTGGTCGAGATCGCGGGCGCGATCGGGCTGATGATCCCGCGCCTGCGGCGGGCGGCGGGGATCGGCCTGGCGCTTTACGCCGTCTGCGTGTTCCCGGCCAACATCAAGCACGCCATGGACAATCTGAGCACGGGGAACGGCCTCGGCCTCGCCTACCACCTGCCGCGCCTGATGCTGCAGCCGGTGATCGTCTGGTGGGCCTTATGGGCCGGCCTTGTGGTCGACTGGCCGTTCCGAAGGAGGCGCTAGGCCGCCTGTCGCGTTCCGCCCATCAGCATGGACAGGATTTGGCCGAGCACGTGCGGCAGCTCCCCGCGCGTGACAACCCGATCAACCATGCCCTTCTCCTGCAGGTATTCGGCGCGCTGGAAGCCCGGCGGCAGCTTCTCGCGAATGGTGGCCTCGATCACACGCGGGCCGGCGAAACCGATCAGGGCGCCGGGCTCGGCCAGGTGCACGTCGCCCAGCATGGCGTAGGAAGCGGTGACCCCCCCGGTGGTGGGGTCGGTCAGCACCACCGCATACGGCAGCTTGGCCTGCTTCAGCTCGTCGATCGCCAGGGTGGTGCGGGCCATCTGCATCAGGGACAGGGCCCCCTCCTGCATGCGCGCGCCGCCGGCGGCGGTGAAGCAGATCAATGGAACCCTGCGCGCCACGGCCTCGCGCGCCGCCTTGATGAAGGCCTCGCCCGCCGCCATGCCCAGCGAACCGCCCATGAAGGTGAAGTCCTGAACGATCACCACCGCCGGCTGGCCGCCCACAGAGCCGAAGCCGATGGCCATCGTGTCCTTGCGGCCAGAGGCCTTGCGCGCGGCGTTCAGCCGGTCGCGATAGGAGCGGCCGTCCGAGAACTTCAGCGGGTCTTCCGGCACGTCCGGCGTGTCGATCGACTCATACTCGCCGCCGTCGAAGGTGAAGCGCAGCCGCGTCGGCGCGTCGATCCGCATGTGGCGGCCGGACGGCGTGACCCACAGCGAACCCTCCAGCTCGGACCGGTACAGCATGTCGCCGGTGTCCGGATCCTTGACCCAAAGGTTGTCGGGCGTCTCGCGGCGCGAGACGATCTTGCGCACGCCCGGGGCGAAGCGGCTGAGCCAGCCGCCGGGCTTGTCGGATTGCGGCTTGTTCTTGTCGACCATGGACGGGCTCTTAGACGGTTTCGACCGATCGTGCAGCCCTGACGGCGTCGCCCAGCGCGCGGACCTTCGCCAGAACGCGCGGGGCGGGGGCGGCGTTCTCGGCCAGCGCCGCCGCCACCTCTTCGACCAGGGCCGAGCCGACCACCACCGCATCGGCCACGCGCGCGATCTCGGCCGCACGCTCCGGCGTCTTGACGCCAAAGCCGACCGCGACCGGCAGCTTGGCCGCGCGCCGCACGCGCTCCACCGCCGGGGCGACGGAAGCGGCGTCCGCCTCCTTGACGCCGGTCACCCCGGCCACCGCCACATAGTAGACGAAGCCGGAGGTGCGCTCGGCGATGATCTTGAGGCGCGCGTCGTCCGAGGTCGGCGTCGCCAGCCGGATCAGCGAGATCGACACTGCGTCCAGCGCGTCGGTCAGCGGCCCGGCCTCCTCCGGCGGACAATCGACCACGATCAGACCGTCGATCCCGGCGTCGGCCGCAGCCTGAGCGAACGCCTCGTAGCCCATGCTCTCGATCGGATTCAGATAGCCCATCAGGATCAGAGGCGTGTCGGCGTTGCCGACGCGGAAGTCACGCGCCAGCTCCAGCGTGCCGCGCATCGACAGCCCGGCCTTGAGCCCTCGCAGCGCCGCCTTCTGGATCGGCGGGCCCTCGGCCATCGGGTCGCTGAACGGAAAGCCGAGTTCGATGATGTCGGCCCCGGCCTCTGGCAGGCCGCGCAGAATCTCCAGCGCTTCGCCGCGCGAGGGATCGCCCCCCATGACATAGGCCACGAAGGCGGCTCGACCCTCGGCCTTCAGCCGGGCGAAGCGGGCGTCGATGCGGGCGGTGGTCATTGGGCGGGAGCGGCGGCTGGCGTCTGGCCGGCGCAGACGTCGCCGGGGATGGTGGCGAAGCCGAGGTAGGCGGGGGC
>JAEYAO010000111.1 GCA_023456105.1 Pseudomonadota bacterium
GGCCGAGCACGACATCCGCACCCGCGTGGGCCTCATCACCACGAGCCGGGAACTGGCCGAGGCCACTCTCGCGGAAGTGGAGCGCCAGCTTCAGAACCTTCCCACGGCGAATGTCGCCGGCCCCGCCTGGCGCGACTACGGCGAGATCGCCGTCTGCACCGACGAGGAAGCGATGATCGCCTATTCGGACTTCATTGCGGCCGAGCACCTGCAGGTGCACACGCACGATCCGCATGCGACCGCCAAGAAACTGCGCAACTACGGCTCGCTGTTCATCGGGCCACTCTCCAGCGTGGTTTATTCGGACAAATGCTGCGGCACCAACCACACGCTGCCGACCATGGGCGCCGGCCGCTACACGGGTGGCCTCTGGGTCGGCTCCTACGTGAAGGTTTGCACCCACCAATGGCTCGACGAGCGCGGCGTCGCGGCCGTTGCGCCGCCGGCCTGCCGCCAGAGCGAGAGCGAAGGCCTCGAAGGACACCGCCGCGCGGCCGCCTTCCGTGTGGGCCGCGAACAGCTCCTGAAGAACGGACCGGTCTGATCTCACAAGCGGCGACCGGCGGCAGCGCCGGCCGCCGCTTGTTTATCTGCCTGCCAGAGCATCGTGCGAAGAAGTGGGAACCGGCTATTCGCTGACGCGGCCCTCCGGGTCGCGCAGAACTATGCCTCATCACAGAGATCGAGCCAACATCCGATCCCGTCAGAGTGCCATTTGCTCGAGCGTCTGCTCCATGGCGGAGAGGACGTGGTCGGCGTTCTCCTTCGAGAAGACCAGCGGCGGGCGGATCTTCAGGCCGTTGGCGGCACGTCCCGTCGCGCTGATGAGCACCCGCCGTTCGCGCAGGCCGTTCACCAAGGCCGCCGTCTCCTGCGTGGCGGGCTCCTTCGTGGCGCGGTCCCGCACCAATTCCACGCCGACGAACAGACCGGCCCCGCGCACGTCGCCGATGATCGGGTGGCGGTTCGCCAGGTCCTGAAGGCCTTGCCGGAAATAGGCGCCCACGCGGCGGGCATTCTCCACCAGGCCTTCCTGCTCGATGACCTCCAGCACGGCCATGCCGACAGCCGAGGAGACGGGGTTGCCGCCGAAGGTGTTGAAATAGCGCACGCGCTTCCCGAACTCGGCGAGAATCTCAGGCTTCGCCACCATGCCGGCCACGGGATGACCGTTGCCCATGGGCTTTCCGAGAGTCACGATATCGGGCACGACCCCATGGCGCTGGAAGCCCCACATGGCGTCGCCCGTGCGGCCGAAGCCGGGCTGGACCTCGTCCGCGATGAAAATCCCGCCGGCGTTGCGGATCTCCTCGACCGCCGGCTTCAGAAAGCCTGCCGGATCCGAGAACACGCCGTCGCTCGAAAAGATCGTGTCGACGATCAGCGCGGCGGGTTTGATGCCATGAGCCCTCATGTCGTCGATGGCGGCGCGAACATGCTGCGCAAAGGCCGCGCCCACATCCTGCCCGTTCGACCGATAATGGTCCGGCGCCGGCACGGTGCGCACGTGATCCCCCAGGCGGATCCCGGCGCCGAGCGAGGGCGACATCTCGGCGATGACGCTCGTGACGCCGTGATAGGCGAAGTCGGTGATGATGACCCCGGTGCCGCCCGTGTGAGTCTTCGCCACCCGCAAGGCCAGATCGTTCGCTTCGCTGCCAGTGCAGGTGAACATCACCTGCGGGTTCTCGATGGGGAAATAGCCGAGAAGCTTCTCGGCATAGTCGAGAACCATGTCGTGGAGGTAGCGGGTATGCGTGTTGAGGATGGACGCCTGCCTGGACAGCGCGGCCACGACGTGCGGGTGGCAATGGCCGACAGACGCCACGTTGTTGTAGACATCGAGATAGGCCCGGCCATCGGGATCATAGAGCCACACGCCCTCCCCGCGCACCACATGGACCGGGTTGGCATAGAACAGCCGGTAGGCTGGCCCGAGCAGCCGCTGGCGACGGGCGATCATCTCCTGCTCGCGTACGCCTACATCGGCCGCCTTGGCAGGATCATAGGCGTTGATCATCGACATCTGTCACTCCGGGAGGCTGTTTCGACGAAGATAGGCGTGCGCTTCCGCGCGGTCCAAGGCGGCGAAGCGCTCCAACCCGGCCCAGGCCGACGGCGCGTTGCGCAGGATGTATTCGCGGTTCTCCGGCTGGATGGCGGCGCGCCAGCTGGTGATCAGCACAGTGAGTATCATGCGCGCCGCCACGAGGTCGAACAGGATCTCTAACTCGGCGTCGTCGAGCGGAAGGACGGCATGGTATCCGGCGATGAACTCGCAGACCGTTTCGAGCGGATGCCCGGCATCCGCATTCCGATAGGCCGCGGCGACCGCGGGATCGTTCACGAGAGGAGCCAGCACCGCATCGCCGAAGTCGATCACGCCGGTCACATGGTCATGATCGCGTTCCAACACGAGCACGTTATGCGGGTTCAGGTCGTTGTGGATGACCTGGGTGCGCAGGTTCGGCATGGCGGGCAGCACGAATTGCTCGAAGCGGTCCAAAAATCGCTCCACCAGAGCACGCCGTCGCGGATCCTCCACATGCACCAGCAGGGGACGCAGACGATGGGCATGCTTCATGTCCCACATCAGCTCGTGGTTGGAAGCCGGATGCTGGAATTCCCGCATGGCGAGATCGATCC
>JAEYAO010000122.1 GCA_023456105.1 Pseudomonadota bacterium
ACCCCGAGCTGCGCGAGCAGCGCCCGCGTGCCCTCGACGCTCCCGCCGTTCTTCGTGTCGACGTCGACGACTGCGACCTCTCCACCGAGGATGCCGAGCAGCGCCCCGCCGCGGGCAGCGTGGCCGGCCCGGGCGGCGGCGTTGCTGTCGACGGTGCTGTCCTGCCACCCAGTCGGGCGATAGAACTCCTTGGCGCCGTCGCCGACTACCGCGTGGGCGATCGGCACGCCGGTCGCGGTCAGGTCGTCGAGGAACTCGTCGACCTCGGCGAAAGGGGTTGGGCGGCTAGACTGAGAATGGTTATCGTTTGTGGTGCTTGCGGCCCGGTCCCTGATGTCGGCAGGGGCCGGGTCGGCTGCGTTCTGGCTCAAGGGATTTCGTCCTCTCGCTCGAGCCGATCGGTCGTCTACTCCCGCGTTTCAGCAGGCCGCCCGGCGAGGGGGTGGGGTGCTGTCGGATGGATGAGGCCCGGCAGCGATTGGGGTGGGTCAGGCGTTGGCGAGCGACGCGAGGAAGTCCTCGAGATCCGCCTCGGTGCAGGCCAAGCGGCGCCCGACTCGGATCCAACGAGGGCCTTCTCCGCGGCTGCGCCAGTAGTTGAGCGTCGAGACCGGAACGCGGAGGATCTCGGCAACCTCGGGCTTTGTGTAGAGCTTCATCGACATGAGGGGTCTCCTCGGTAGTGATCTGCGGGGGATCGCACACCGGGCTTCCCGGATTTGGCGCTGACCTCGAGAGGGCTTCCCTCCATCGAGGCGAGAGGTTCGGATGGACCAACCACCGATCTCTGACGAGAACGTAGCAGGCGATTACAGTTGGCCGCAGTCGAAGTTAGGAGCGGCCAGCATGGGCAGCGTCAGGCGGCAGGAGAATGGCACCTACCGAGCCCGATACCGGGACGAGCGAGGCCGTGAGCATCACCGGAGGTTCAAGCGGCAGGCGGAGGCCAGGGCTTGGGTCAAGGCAGGGGAGGCGGCTGTCCAGCGCGGCGACCACCTCGATCGCAAGACGGCCGAGACCACGGTGGCCGCCTGGGTCGAGCGGTGGCTCGAAGGTTACGCATCTCGGCGGCCGTCGACTCTGCGTCAGGCGCAGGTGCATTGCCGGGTCATCGTCGCGGAGTTCGGCGACCGTCGCCTCGGCGATGTCCGTCCCTCCGACGTCTCGGCGTGGGTGGCGAAGCTGGGGGAGAGGTACGCCCCGAGCACGAGGTACGCCATCTATCGGCGCTTCGCGCAGGTCATGGCCGACGCTGCCCACGACGGCCTGATCCCGCGCTCTCCATGCTCGAGGCGCACCGCCCCGCCCCAAGGCTCCCCACGGCCCTACGTGGCGCCGACAGGGCAGGTCTGGGGGCTCCACGACGCCATGCCCGAGCACCTTCGCCCGGCAGTCCTCCTCGGTGCCTTCGCGGGCCTGCGGGTCTCCGAGATCTGCGGGTTGCGGCCGGAGGACGTAGACCTCGAGGCAGCGACCGTGACCCCAGCGGTTCAATGGGGTGGCCGGCCGCTCAAGTCGGCATCATCGGCGGCCACGGTGCCGATCCCGACCGAGGTCGCCGCGGAGCTCACCCCCTTCGTCGAGGGTGAGACGATCCTCTCCGATCCCTTCGGCAAGCCGGTCGGGCCGCACACCGTCGAGCGGGCGATACGGGCGGCGCGATCCGAGGTGAAGGGCCTGCCAGAGGGGTTCCGCCACCACGACCTGCGCCACTTCTTCGCCTCCGCCCTCATCGCGGGCGGCCTCGACGTCAAGGTCGTTCAGGCGCGTCTGCGGCACGCATCGGCCACCACCACGCTGAACACCTACGGCCACCTGATGCCGGACGCCGACGACCGCTCACGAGCGGCCATGTCGGCTGTCTTCGCGGATCGGCCTGCGGCCAATCTGCGGCCAGCGTCGCAGTAGCCAGCACGACGAAGGCCCCAGACTCCCGAAATTCCGGGGATCTGGGGCCTTCGCTTGCCGTGTCGGCTCAGATGTCGAAGTACATCTCGAACTCGTGCGGGTGGGGGCGCACCTGCAGGGGGAGCACCTCGTTCTCGTACTTCCACTGGATCCAGGTGTCGATGAGGTCCTGGGTGAAGACATCGCCCTCGAGCAGGAACTCGTGGTCGGCCTCGAGGGCCTTGAGCACCTCGGGGAGCGAGGTCGGGACCTGCTCGATGGCCTCGTGCTCCTCCGGCGGCAGCTCGTAGAGGTCCTTGTCGACCGGCTCCGGGGGCTCGATACGGTTCTTGATGCCATCGAGGCCGGCCATCAGCTGGGCCGCAAAGCACAGGTAGGGGTTGCTCGACGGGTCCGGGATGCGGAACTCGACGCGCTTGGCCTTGGGGGAGTTGCCCGCGATCGGGATGCGGATGCAGGCCGAGCGGTTGCGGGCCGAGTAGACGAGGTTGATCGGGGCCTCGAAGCCCGGGACCAGGCGGTGGTAGCTGTTGGCCGTCGGGTTGGTGAAGGCGAGCAGCGCGGGGGCGTGCTTGAGCAGACCACCGATGTACCAGCGGGCGATGTCGGACAGGCCGCCGTAGCCCTGCTCGTCGTAGAAGAGCGGCTCGCCGTCCTTCCACAGGGACTGGTGGGTGTGCATGCCCGAGCCGTTGTCGCCGAAGATCGGCTTCGGCATGAAGGTGGCCGTGCGGCCCTCCTGCCAGGCCGTGTTCTTGACGACGTACTTGAACTTCATGATGTCGTCGCCGGACTGGAGCAGGGTGTTGAACTTGTAGTTGATCTCCTGCTGACCCGCGGAGCCGACCTCGTGGTGGGCGCGCTCGACCTCGAGGCCCACGGTCTTCATGTTCAGGCAGATCTTGTCGCGCAGGTCGGCGAAGTGGTCCACCGCCGGCACGGGGAAGTAGCCGCCCTTCATGGCCGTCTTGTAGCCCTGGTTGCCGCCCTCCTCCTTGCGACCGGAGTTCCACTTGGCCTCGATCGAGTCGACGAAGTAGTAGGAGCCCTGCGGCTGGGTGTCGAAGCGCACGTCGTCGAAGACGTAGAACTCGGCCTCGGCGCCGAAGTAGGCGGTGTCGGCGATGCCGGTCGACTTGAGGTAGGCCTCGGCCTTGGCCGCGACGTTGCGCGGGTCGCGGCTGTACTGCTCACCGGTGAAGGGGTCGACGATCGAGAAGTTGACGATGAGCGTCTTCTCCTCGCGGAAGGGGTCCAGGTAGGCGGTCTTGATGTCCGGGACGAGCTTCATGTCGGACTCGTGGATGGCCTGGAAGCCGCGGATCGAGGAGCCGTCGAACATCTGGCCCTCGGTGAAGAAGTCCTCGTCGATGGACTCGGCCGGCACGTTGAAGTGCTGCATGATGCCCGGCAGGTCGCAGAATCGGATGTCGACGAACTTGACGTCCTCGGCCTTGATGAACTCAAGAACCTCGTCAGGGGAGCTGAACAAACCATCCTCCTGGGGTGGGGGCGGCGGGCCGCTCTGACCAGCCGCGTCAACTGTTGGTGACGACTGTAGGCAGGGCCGGTTTCCCGACCATGACCCGAATGTTTCACCGGTGTTACGTGAGACTGGCGTCCCACGGGTTGAGACCAACCCTAGCGGTCGCGGGCCCCACGGTTCAGGAACGTCCACGACCGCCGCATAGGCTGCCCCGGTGAGCAGCCGCACCGGCCGTCCCGCCCCCCCCCCGGACGACGGGGGTGACCACGCCCCCCGGGGGCGCCGCCGCGTCGCGAG
>JAEYAO010000029.1 GCA_023456105.1 Pseudomonadota bacterium
GGATAGAACCGAGTCCCCTCACCGCTGTCATAAGCGACAGATACCCACACGCAGGGCTACGTGCCATAGATAAAGTCCCGGCCCGTTATATCTGCCAGAACACGTTCACAGGCGTAGTCCGTCTTGATCACCTTGCCGTTGTCAAGGTAAATGCTCAAGGCATCGTTCTTGTGCTGACGAACTCTGACAATGTGGTCCACATTGATCAGGTTCGACTCAACGTTTACAAATCTGCTCATTGTTATGACCATTCCTTTCCGCTGCGCTCCAAGGCACCAAAATAAATGAAACGCAGGAGCCTCTAACGCAGCAATACAAAATTTGTTAGAATATGCTTGAGGAAGCAGGCACACTACAGAGCACATGAAGGTGAGTAGGCTCAACCTTGTGTTGGACTGAATTGTTATGTGTGCCGGATGCTCTTTCAAGCACCAATAAGTACGGCTTTGTACCCTGTAACCTTATCTTTGGAGAGACGTACTACTTCAATCTTTCAGCGAGCATCCAGTCCCTGCCTGTTCTCCTCAAATACTATTTCGAGGGGATGTGTTATGCTTAAAATCGTATACCGTGTTTGCTGTGGAATGGATGTCCACAAGTCCTTTGTCGTTGCCTGTATCGCTTCCACTAATGAATATGGAGTGACAACTTACAAGAGCAAACGGTTCTCTACCTTCACGGGAGATTTACACCGATGTGCAGCCTGGCTTTCTGAGAACAACTGCAAGGATGTGTGCATGGAATCCACCGGGAAGTATTGGAATCCCATTTACAACATTATGGAGACCACTTGCAATATCGATCATGCTCACCCTAAATATGTGAAAGCAATTCGTGGCAAGAAAACGGACAAGCGGGACGCCAAGTGGATCGCAGACATCTTCAAACACGACCTTGTTGCCGGGAGTTTTATCCCTCCGGCAGATATTCGCCAACTTCGGGATTTGGTGCGCTACCGCTGGAAGCTTACCAGCTTCACAACTGGAGAGAAAAACCGGGCACAGAACTGTCTTACCGTCTCCAACTTCAAGCTGGACGATGTGTTCTCGGATGTGTTCGGTAAAGCCGCTTCTGCAATCACTGACCGTATTCTGGAAAATCCAACGGAGAAAATTACGGATGTTTCCAGATTCCGAACAAAAGGCATGAAAGCGACCAATGAACAGGTGCTTGCCGCCGTGGACGGAGAGATGTGTGTCGAACAAGCTGAAAAGCTCCGCATCATCCGCTCCCACATGGGTAGTCTTGAACTATGCAAGCTCAATCTAGAATCTCTAATTTTGTCCACCGCTGAGAAATACCTTCCCCATCTCAATCTTGTTATGACGGTTCCGGGTATCCAATCCTTTGCTGCAATCGGCATCATTTCAGAAATCGGAGTGGATATGTCCGTGTTCCACACCTCGAAGCATCTTTGCTCCTGGGCTGGTCTTACGCCGCAGAACAACGAGAGTGCCGGGAAGAAGAAAACCACCAGAATCAGTCGCGCAGGAGCATACATCAAGCCTTTGCTTGTTCAATGCGCCCTCAACGCTATCCGGGCAAAGCAATTCCCGGAAGTCCGAAATCGCTACCTTGCTCTCAAAAAGCGTCGTGGACACAAAAAAGCGATTATTGCCATTGCCCGAATGCTACTCACCGCCATCTACAACATGCTCAAGAAGAACGAGCCGTATAATCCCGAACTCTACCGCAACTCTGACCGTCCTCCCGTACATCGAGAGGTTTCTGTAGAAGAAGCTGTCTTCATTCTCCAGCGTCAGGGTTACTTGGTGACGGCTCCTGTTGTTACATAGCTTCTAATATAATTTGAAATTCGCCCGCTTCTGGGGGGCTTTGTTTTTACGCCCTTTTTGGAATGGTACTTAAATTAGAATGTTTCAACCTTTGCTCCTTTTCAGAAATTTTGATTTCCGGGCGCGGGGCGAGCATCAGCGCAAGCGGCCCGGGATATGGAAAATTCCTTCTAGATGGGTCAAGCCGACCCATCCAGAAGGATCCGTTGGGAAATTACGCGCCTTGGTGAGGATCAATGCGGGTAGCCGTCCCATTGTTCTGGTCAAATATCTCCATAAAGACTGCCGGGGGAAGTGCATTTTACAGCACTTCCCCCGGCCTCTTTCTTGTTATAAAATTTGTCGCAAAATAGGCCGAGCTCGGCCGCTGCAACCTGTTTCGCAATATGGTCATATTCGGATGGCTCCCCCCACTGGAAAAGGCTCATGTAACATAAAAATGAAGTTCTTCTTCCAACTGGCCAGAATGGGTGAGAAGCAAGATCCCGTAGGTTCCGATTCCGTCCTCCCAGGGACCACAGAGTACACAGTCTTCCATGTGACCATCCAGCTGCCACAGCTGCATGGACTTGAAATCCGCCTCAGTCACCGAGCCGCATGCGGCAAGATCCCGCACCTCCTCTCTTGTCAGCGGCCGGGTTTTCAGATAGTGCCGGAACAATTCATCGGTGAGAGCCAATGCCTGCTGGTAAGTCAAAGGGAACGCACCGGTGGACCAAAGGGCGTTC
>JAEYAO010000043.1 GCA_023456105.1 Pseudomonadota bacterium
AGCCAGTGGACAACGCCCATGACGGCCGCGGCGATGCCAAGCCACTTGTGCAGGCGGTAGAACTTGTCGAGGCCACCAAGCAACCCTTCAATCTGAATGGGACGCGCCGCCAGGATCACCGCCGCCGACATGAAGCCGATCGCCAGGAAGCCGGTGAGGTACACCAGCGCGTTTCGGAGCGGCCAAAAGCCCCCTGTCAGGGTCGCCTCTGACAGGCTCAGCAGCCAGAGCCCCGTGATGACAACGGCGAGACCGGCGAAAGCGATCTTGATTCTGGCAACGTTCATGTCAGGCCCTGGCGCATGGTGAGGGTAGGTGGTGATCGAGGCGCCCCCCACTTAGGTAGCCGCGATTCCGCCATCGTACAGCGGCGTCGCCGTCCTAGCATCTTCGCTGTATCGAACCTTGACCAAGCGCAAAGTGCCTCGGCTGCCGTGGGCTTAGAAAGCGCGCCAGCGCATTCACCTTTGAGACTCCCGATGCCGAACGTTTCCCCGGTCAACCTGTATTTCCCAACGCAAGAACCGTCGTCTCCCGATGATACCCGCATGCTTCTGGCCCAGCAGGTGGGCGACGTTGGCATCTGGGAGTGGGACATCTCAACGGGCCGGGTGTGGTGGTCGGATCAGAATTATCGCCTGTTCGGAGTTGATGTGGGCGAACCCGTCACCCACGATGTGTTCGTCAGCTGTCTGCATCCGGACGATGTCACCTCGATCATCGCCGACACAAGGAAAGTTCTGGATGGGGCGCTGCCTTACGAAACTGAGTTCCGCGTCGTTCATCCCGATGGGGCGGTCAGGTGGATTCTCGCCCGCGCCAAGGTCGAGCACGATGCCCATGGTCTCCCCAGAAGGATCGTTGGCGTCAATTTCGACCTCACGGAGCGCAGGGTTCGGGAACTCAGCCAATGCGAGATGCAGGAGCGCCTGTGCCTTGCGGTCGAGACTGAAGATTTGGGGCTCTGGGACTGGAACATCACCACGGGCGAAGTCTGGAGCAGCGAACGTCTTCAGACCATGCTGGGCTATGAACCCGGCGAGATGAGGTCTCATATCCAATCATGGGAAAAGCTGATTCATCCGGACGATAAGGGAGAAGTGCTGCGCGGATTGGCTGCTTCTCTGGAAGGCCGGGCAACCGCTTGGAGCCAGGATTGCCGCTTGCGTGCCAAGGACGGTTCCTGGCCGTGGGTCGCGATCCATGGCCGGGTCCGGGAACATGACGGGAATGGCGCGCCTGTGCGGGCCGTCGGCACCATTGCCAATGTGACGGATCGAAAGTCGAGAGAGGCACAGCGGGAGGTGCTTGTCGGCGAACTCAACCATCGGCTCAAGAACACATTCGCGATCGTTCAGGCACTCGCCAATCTCACGGCCCGCTTCGCCGAAAGCGTGCCGGACTACCAGCAGCGATTTTCGCAGCGCCTGGCAACAGTGGCGCGCATGCAAAACCTTCGGATGGATCGAAACCACGGCACCGACCTGCGTCAGCTCCTTCGCAGTGAGCTCGAGGTCTATGACGACGCGGGTGTCAAAAGGGTAGAGCTCGAGGGACCTGACCTCGTTCTCCCGGCGCGGGTCAGTGTCTCAATCGCACTGATGGCTCACGAGCTGACGACCAACGCCATCAAGCATGGATCATTGTCGGTACCGGAGGGGCGCGTCAGCGTGACCTGGTCCATTGAACGGACCACGGGCTCTGATCGGTTGCAGCTCGCGTGGACCGAGGCTGGCGGGCCCTGCGTCGGACCACCGAAACGGAAGGGCTTCGGATCCATGCTCATCCAGAGGGCACTGACCGACGAAACCGGCGGCGACATTCGCGTCGAGTATGACCCTGAGGGCTTACGCCTTCTCCTGTCCATGCCATTGCAGGGCGCAACAGGCTGACTGATGGAACAGCAGGCCGGATCAACTCGCCCCTTCATGAAGTCGACGGCTAGCATATTGACAAGGCGAGCAAGCACGAGATCGACTCAATCCTCGAGCGCTGCATCACCGATCCGGTCCCGCACTCCGTCATGGCCCCGCCCAAGAAATGGCCCTGATCCGGAACAGAAGGCAATTCTTCCATGAGACACATCCACCCAGAAAACCATCTGATCCGGCGCATCGGTTGGCTTCGAGCCGCTGTACTGGGGGCGAACGACGGGATCATCTCGACCGCGAGCCTGATCCTGGGCATGGCTTCCGCTACGGCCTCACCTGGGAGCGTGCTGCTTGCCGGCGTGGCCGGTCTGGTCGCCGGCGCCATGTCCATGGCGGCAGGCGAGTATGTCTCGGTCAGCTCGCAGTCCGATACGGAACAGGCAGATCTCGCGCGGGAGAAGCGCGAGCTCAGGGACGATCCGACTTACGAGAAGGACGAGCTGGCCCAAATCTTTGTCGCCCGTGGCGTAGAGCCGGGCTTGGCGCGTCAGGTTGCGGAGCAGCTGATGGCCAAGGATGCACTGGCCGTGCATGCGCGCGAGGAACTGGGGATCTCGGCGCTCACCACCGCCCGCCCGGTGCAGGCCGCCTTGGCGTCAGCGGCCACGTTTTCGGTCGGGGCGGCCGCGCCCCTGCTTCTGGTGCTGGTCGCCCCGGCGGAGTGGCTGGTGCCGGTCGTATCGGCCGGATCACTGGTGTTCCTGGCCTTGTTGGGGGTTCTAGGGGCACGGACGGGAGGCGCGGGCATCGTTAGACCAACCCTGCGTGTGACCTTCTGGGGTGCTTTTGCCATGGCCTTAACAGCGGGAATAGGAGCCCTGTTCGGTACCGCCATATGAGGGAGGAAGCCTCCTCGCGGTGTCGGAGGTCGAGGCGCGGCGTTTCTCGAACGGGGCGGACCAGATGGCTTTAAGGAACTGATGCTCCGGCGACTAAGCGAGCCGAAGGCCAGGCCTTAATAATCCACGAGCGCCATCGCCGTCCCCTTGGTCCCAGCTTGGCGCCGATCATGAACCGGATCGGCTGGCGCGGGAGCGGTTCGTCCATGAACGGCACGCACTCCCCTCGGGATCACCCGGGTAATTGGGGGACCGGCACAGGGCCCGCCTGTTTGGCCAGCGCGGCGTGAAGCCGAAAAGGGTTTCTCTCTCGCGGCAAGGTCATTTGATTGAGACGAAGCGGTTCAGGGGGACTGCAAATCAGTAAGGAATTCTTGATCGTCGTCACCCAGGATGCTCCTGAAGGAAGCCAGTGATGACATCAGAGCGACGATTTCTCGAAAAAGGGCGCTGTGAAAGACTCTCCTTCAGGGATCGCTCTCTGAAGTCACGCTCGCGTATCGCAGGTTTCATGGGAGCCCTGACCATCTTATTGGCCCTAGGCCACCCAACGCGATCGGATGAGTTCGACCCGCTTGCTGTCCACCAGGAGGCAAGGCCTCTGAATGACCGATGGCAGGCCTGCGCCGCGTTATTCGTTAAAGGAAGGCTTCAGGGCCCGCGGACGCCCGAAGCGTTGGCTGAGAAAGCTCTCGATCACTGTCGGGCACAGCAGGCCGCCTTGGACCGTTTTTTCGTCGCAAAGATCGGGAAGAGGGCGGCAGAGAACGTGATGATGATCCTGCGCGACAAGTATCGGTCTGACCTGACGGCGGCCATTGAGGAGCTTCGGACGCGCGACAAGGACCGGGAGTAAGGGCGATCTCAAGGGAATTCCCATGCGCCACCCCACCCTCGTGCGATTATCAGAGCGTTGAAGGGGTGGCTCAGGAGCGTCATCTAGGACCGGGTCCCAGAGAAATTTGGCCCCGCAAGCAGCTCATTGGTCCGCAGGGCCGCGATCCATTCCTCGTTCGTAGGCTCGACCGCGACCAGGACCGGGCTGGCCTCGGCGGAGATGATCGGCCCATTGGATTGATTAGCCGAAGGGTCGAGCGCGACGCCCATGAACGCCAGATCCCGGCAGATGCGTTCCCGCAGAACCGCATTGTGTTCACCGATCCCCGCCGTGAACACGAGAAGGTCGAGCCCGCCGAGGGCGGCGGTCATCGCGCCGATCTCGCGCACGATGCGGCGGACGTAGAGCGCGAGGGCATCGCGGGCGCGGGGCTCCTCAGCCTCCCGGTCGAGCAGGACACGCGGGTCTGATGAAATTCCGGACAGGCCGAGAAGACCGGACTTGTGGTAGAGAAGCTGTCCGACGTCATGGAGCGAGATCTTCTCGATCTCCATCAGATACAGCAGGGCGCCGGGATCGAGGGCGCCGGTGCGGGTTCCCATCATGAGCCCGTCGAGGGCGGAAAAGCCCATCGTGGTCGCCACGCTCTGGAGATCGCGCATGCCGCAGAGGCTCGCGCCGCTCCCGAGATGGGCGACAATGGTCCGCCCCCGGGCGCGGCCGCCGTAGCGCTCGGCCAGCACAATCGACTGGTATTCGTATGACAGGCCGTGGAAACCGTAGCGGCGGATTCCCCGCTCCCAGGCCTCCCAGGAGAGCGGCAGCATCTGCTCGACATGGGGCAGGGTGTGGTGGAACCCCGTATCGAAGCAGGCGACCTGGGGAAGTTCGGGCTGCTCCTCCAGGAGCCGCTCCATGGCCTCAAGCGCGAACGGCTGATGCAGGGGGGCCAAGGGGATGTAGCTGCGCAGGTCCGCCAAAACCTCGGCATTCACGAGGGTCGGCTCGAAATAGCGGCTTCCGCCATGGACGACGCGGTGCGCGATGGCGCGGATCCTGTGATCGCCACGCCGCGCCTGGACCCGTCCGGCAATGTGAGTGAGGGCGGCATGGTAGGGATCCAACGGGTCGAGAGCAATCGGGGAGGGAACAACGCCGGTCTCGCCGAAGGTTGGGCTGGGTCCGGTGATGCCGTCGACCTTGCCGTTCCAGACCGGTTTACGGTTGTGTTGGACGCCATTGGTGTCGAACAGCGCAAACTTGATGCTCGAGGAGCCGCAGTTGAGGACGAGGATCAGGTCGGTCATGGAGGGCTCACTCGGTAGTGATGGGCCAGCAGCACGGCGAGGGCGCAGGACGCCAAGCGGGAATCGCGCCCGTCGGCGCGGCTGGTCAGAATGATCGGCACCTTGGCGCCGAGAGCGATGCCGGCAGAATCGGCATTCCCGAGATACTCGAGCTGCTTGGCGAGCATGTTGCCGCTTTCGAGATCGGGCACGACCAGGATGTCGGCTTGGCCCGCCACGGGCGAGACGATGCCTTTGATCTTTGCCGCAGCGGCGGAGACGGCATTGTCGAAAGCCAGCGGTCCGTCCACCACGCCGCCCGTGATCTGGCCGCGATCCGCCATCTTGCACAGGGCCGCCGCGTCGAGCGTCGCCTGCATCCGGGGGGAGACGGTCTCCACGGCGGCCAGGATGGCGACGCGGGGCTGCTTCACGCCGAGAACATGCGCCAACTCGATGGCGTTCTGGACGATATCCATCTTCTCCGGCAGCGACGGGGCGATGTTGACGGCGGCATCGGTAACGATGAACGGGCGCGGATAGGCCGGGGTCTGCATGACGAAGCAGTGGCTGACGCGCCGCTTGGTGCGAAGCCCGCTGCCCGAGGCCACCACGGCTCCCATCAGCTCGTCGGTATGGAGGCTCCCCTTCATGAGAGCTTCGACAGTACCGGACGAGGCCAATTCGACCGCCCGTTGGGCCGCGGCATGGCTATGCGGCACGTCCTCGATGCTCATGCCGGAGAGGTCGATGCCTGCCGACGTGGCGACGCTCTCGAGGCGGGACCGCGGCGCCACGAGGACCGGGTCGATCAGGCCGGCGGCGCGGGCCTCGATCACAGCGGAGAGGCTAACCTCGTCGCAGGGATGGACGATGGCGACCTTTATGGTCCCCAGCAGGCGAGCATGATCCAGAAGCCGCCCCATGCCTGAACTCTGAATCGTGAGCTTGACTTCGGGTAGGGCGCTGCGGGACCAGGTGACTTTCTCTGCCGGGGCGATGACGTCGACCGAGCCCTCGATCACGCGATCGCCGTTCTGGTTCGTGCAGTGACAGGCGAGCCGAAGTTGCCGGGTCCTGGGATCACGTGCCGTCACCTCGACCTTGAGGGCCAGGGTATCGCCGGACTGGACCGGCGAGAGAAACTGAAGCGTCTCGCCCAGATAGGTCGTTCCGGGTCCTGGCAAGCGCGTCCCCACGACGGCCGACAGGAGGGCGCCGCCCCACATGCCGTGGGCGACCATGCCATGGAGAAACGCGGCAGTAGGTTGATCGGCGTCCTGCCGGAGCGGGTCGGTTACGCCGGAAAGCAGGGCAAGAGCCCGGATGTCATCAGCGGTGAGGGTGCGCTCGATCACGGCGGTGTCGCCGATCGCGATTTCGTCGAACGTCCTGTTGCTCAGCGTGTCCACGGGCTCGCCGGCAGGGGAGGTATCATTCATCGGTTTGTCTTTTCGGATTGGTGAGGCCTGATCTTCCAATGATCGGGCCAGAAGGCGATCACGGCGATGATCAAGGTCAGCAACAGGAGCGCCACCATCATTTGAATGACGCCGAAGTTCGTCGCGTCCTTGGCGACGAACCATCCCGTGACCACGCCGGCTACGATCAACAATCCCCGGACAACCCAGTTGAGCATTCGATCCTCTACGTTTGTTCTGATGATAGGTCCGCAGCGAAGCGTGCAATCCTGAACCGCTACTGCGGGCGGCCCTTGGTCCAGGTCGCCTGCACGCTGTAGAGCGGCACAGTCGAGATCGACATCTTGGCACTGCCCTGCTGCACCTGACGGGTATGGGCGAGATAGACCAGAGTATTGTTCTGCCGGTCGTAGATGCGGTTGACGACCAGCTTCTTGAAAATCAGGCTTCGACCCTCGTTGAAGACCTCCTCGCCGTTGCGGTCGAGATCGATCTCGCCGATGGTGACGGGACCGGTCGTCTGGCAAGCAATCGCCGAGTTCGAGGGGTCCTCGAACCAGTTCCCCTGTTGCAATCTGTCAATCAGACTGCGTTCGAAATAGGTCAGGTGGCAGGTCACGCCTTGCACCTTGGGGTCCTGGATGGCTTCGATAACGATGTCATTCCCGACCCAGTCGGTTCTCACCTTCCCGACGACCTCGGCCTGGGCCGGAATGCTGCTCATGCCCGCAACCGTGAGGCCTGCCGCAGAGAGAACTCGATT
>JAEYAO010000087.1 GCA_023456105.1 Pseudomonadota bacterium
GTCGCAACCGCTCAAACTGCGCGTCAGTCAGCCAGAACTCCGAAGCCATGTCGGTTCTCCTGCATCCGACTGCAGGAAATCACGCTTCGGCCAATCAGGGAATCCCGTTTATGGGTCCAGACCCTAGGCCTCGGCGCCTTCGTCGATCAGGAAGGCCCAGACGTCACCTGCGTCCACACCCTTGGCGACAAAGGCCCGCCCCACACCTCGCGCCAGGATCAGGGTGAGCGCCCCGCCCTCCGCCTTCTTGTCGCCCGCCATGCGCCCCAGCAGGGCATCCGCCGAGAAGACGCCGGCTTGAACAAGCCGTGTCGGCAGTCCGGATTCGGCGACCGCAGCCTCCACCCGTTCCACATGACGCGCTTCGCACAGGCCCCGCCGAGCCGAGTAGCGGAAGGCCATGGCGCAGCCCAGCGCCACCGCTTCGCCATGCGCCAGCGCCGCTTCTTCGAAGCCCAGCTCGGCCTCGATGGCGTGGCCGAAGGTGTGGCCGAGGTTCAGCAGCGCCCGCTTGCCTGCTTCCTTCTCATCCTCGCCGACGATGGCGCTCTTGATCTCCACCGAACGCACCACCGCCCGCTGCAGGGCCGCCGGATCGCCGGCCGCTCCCGCCGCGCCCTCCCCCGCCAGCCAGTCAAAGAAGCCGGGATCGCAGATCAGCCCATGCTTCAACACTTCGGCCCAGCCAGATCGCAACTGGCGCTCGGGCAACGTCGCCAGCACGTCGATGTCCGCCAGCACAAGACGCGGCTGGTGAAAGGCGCCCACCAGGTTCTTGCCCTGGGGCGTGTCGATCGCCGTCTTGCCGCCGACGGAGGAATCGACCTGCGCGAGCAAAGTTGTGGGAACCTGTATGAAATCGATCCCCCGCATGAACAGCGCGGCCGCCAGGCCTGCGAGATCGCCGACCACGCCGCCACCCAGGGCGATAACCAGATCCTTCCGGTCCAGACCGGCTTCCAGCAGCCGGTCCAGCACCCGCTCCAGCTCGGCGAAGGACTTGGACGCCTCGCCCGCCGGCACCGCCACCACGACGCTGTCGATGCCCGCTTCGGTCAACGAAGCCTGCAGCGCCGGCGCATGCAGGGCGGCCACCGTCTCGTCCGTCACGATCACCGTGCGCCGCTGCGGCGCGAAGACAGCGATGCGGCGGCCGGCGTCAGCCATCAAGCCGCGCCCCACCACGACATCGTAGGGAGCAAAGGCGCCGCCGCTTACGGGAATGGCGATCATGGCTGATTTTCCTGCGCTCGGCGGCTTCGCCAGTGGCGACGAAGCTGTCGGTGTATCGCTTCCACCGCCTGTCTGTGGGAGCCCAGCCCCACGTCCACAATCAGATCGGCGGTGGCGTAGATCGGCGCCCGCGCCTGAGACAGCGTGGTCAGAACCTCCATCGGGTCGCGGTCTCTCAGCAGCGGCCGGGTGTCGCGGCGCCCCACGCGCTCGGCGATCACCGAAAGCTCCGCCCGCATCCACACCGTGTCGGCTTGGGCCTTCAGTAAGGCCCGGGTGTCCGGGTTCAGTACGGCGCCGCCGCCGGTCGCCAGCACCAGCGGCGGCCCCTCCAGCAGTCGCTTCATCACCCGCGCCTCGCCCGCCCGGAACTCGGCTTCTCCCAGCGCCGAAAAGATCTCGGACACCGTCATGCCGGCCGCCGCTTCGATCTCCACGTCGCCGTCGGCGAAGGGCATGCCCAGACGCTGCGCCAGCCTGCGTCCCACCGAGGATTTTCCGACGCCCATCAGTCCCACAAGCGCTATGGTGCGCTCGGGCGCGGAGCCGCGCCGCCCGCTCATGCAGCCGATCCCGGCGCGGCGAACGCGGCGGCTTGAAGCGGAACGGGGCGAACGCGGGCGGGCATGATCGGGTCATCCTCTACACCAAGCACGGCGGCTCGCCAGCCTCGGGGCCTCGGAGCGCCGGCGTGACCCCGCAGATCGAGGCCTTTCTTGAGATGATGGCGGTGGAGCGCGACGCGTCTCCGCACACGCTGTCGGCCTACGCCCGCGACCTCGAGGATGCGGATACGGGCGCCGGGAACCTGTTGACTGCGGATGAAGCGGCGCTCGAGGTCTGGTATGCCGGCCTGGCCCAGCGCGGCCTGTCGGCGGCGACCCAGGCGCGCAGGCGATCCGCGGTTCGCCAGTTCTATCGCTTCGCACTGGGTGAGGGCTGGCGCGGGGACGATCCATCCCGGCGATTGGATGCGCCGAGCCGGGGACGACCCCTGCCCCAGGTGCTGAGCCGCGAGGAGATGGAGCGTCTGCTGGCGGCCGCCGGATCGGAGGACAACGCGCGCGGGCAGCGCCTGCTGACCCTGATGGAGCTGGCCTACGCTTCGGGCCTTCGGGTGTCCGAGCTGCTGGCGCTCAAGGTCGAGGCGGTGCGGCGTGATCCCGCCTATCTGCTCGTGCGGGGCAAGGGCGGCAAGGAGCGGCTGGCGCCCCTGAACGCCAGCGCGCGCGAGGCGGTCAAGGCCTGGCTTGCCGTGCGCGACGCCCGCCGCAAGCCGGGTGCCCCGGACAGCCCATGGCTGTTTCCGTCCTCCGGCCGCAGCGGCCACCTGACGCCACGCCGCTTCGCCCAGTTGCTGGACCAGTCGGCGGGGGCGGCGGGGATCGATCCCGCCCGGATCAGCCCCCACGTCCTGCGCCACGCCTTCGCCACCCACCTGTTGGAGGGCGGGGCCGACCTGCGCGTGGTGCAAACGCTGCTGGGCCACGCCGACATTTCGACCACCCAAATCTACACCCACGTCGCGACCGACCGGCTGGCCGAGGTGGTTCGCCGCAACCATCCGCTTGCGCGCGACGACTGACGGCGCATATTCGGCGAATGGCGCACTCCTTCTACGTCAAGGCGATCTGGGATTCCGAGGCCGGGGTCTGGTGCAGCGAATCCGACATTCCTGGATTGGTCTTGGAGACGGCGACCTTATCCGAGTTCGAGTCCTTGGCCCGTCACTTCGCGCCGGAACTGCTTGCTGAGAACTTGGATATCCACGGCCCGGTGCCGGTGAGATTCGAAGCTGTGGGCGGCTTCGACGTGGTCGCGGCCTGAATATAACCCTCGCTGCAAATTCGAATGGAGACTTCAGGCGTCACTGATCGGAAGCGCGGCGATGCCTAAGGACTTTTACTTCGAACTGACGCGCCTGCTCCATGAGGCGGGATGGCGACGCGTTCTCGGAGCCAAGGGCAGTCACGAAAAATGGCGCCATCCCGATCATCCGCAGGCTGTGATCGTGCCGCGCTCAAAAAGCCGGCACACCGCAAATCAGGTCCTCAAACAGGCCGGCCTGCCAAAGGCGTTCTGAGCCGTCGCTTGCCCGGCGGCATCGACGTCTTTAGGTTGCCCCGCCTTGCCTTGGGGCGCCTTCCGCCGCCCGCTGTTTCCGGACGCCGTCATGGCCACGCACTATCTCGATTTCGAAAAGCCGATCGCCGATCTGGAAGCCAAGATCGAGGAGCTGTCGCTGCTGTCCTCGACCGAGGACGCCTTCGAGACCGAGATCGCCGGCCTGCGCCGCAAGGCCTCGCAGATGCGGCACAAGACCTACGCCGCGCTTGATCCCTGGATGAAGACGCAGGTCGCGCGCCACCCGCAGCGGCCGCACCTGGTGGATTACATCGCCGGGCTGTTCACCGACTTCGTCGAGCTGCGCGGCGACCGCCAGTTCGGCGACGACCAGGCCATCATCGGCGGCCTGGCGCGCTTTCGCGGCCGCCCCGTGATCGTCATGGGCCATGAGAAGGGCCACGACACCGCGACCCGCCTGACCCACAACTTCGGCATGGCGCGGCCGGAAGGCTACCGCAAGGCGGTGCGGCTGATGGACATGGCCGAACAGTTCGGCCTGCCGGTTCTCAGCTTCGTCGACACCGCCGGCGCCTATCCGGGGCTGGGCGCCGAGGAGCGCGGCCAGGCCGAGGCCATCGCCCGCTCGACCGAGCGCTGTCTGACGCTGGGCACGCCGTCGATCGCCACCATCACGGGCGAAGGCGGATCGGGCGGCGCCATCGCCATCGCCGCCGCCAGCCGGGTGCTGATGCTGGAGCATTCGATCTATTCGGTTATCTCGCCCGAGGGCGCCGCCGGCATCCTGTGGCGCGACGGCGCGCGGGCCAAGGACGCGGCCATGGCCATGAAGATCACCGGCCCGGACCTGATCGGGCTCAAGATCGTCGATCGTCTCATCCCCGAGCCGACAGGCGGCGCGCATGCCGATCCCCAGGCCGCCATCGCCAACGTCGGCGACTGCCTGGCTGAGGAACTGCGCAGTTTCGACGGCCTGTCGACGGCCGAAATCCGCAAGCGCCGCGCCGACCGCTTCTACGCCATCGGGGCGCGCTGAACCGCTTAACTTTGCAGTAGCGTTAACGTCTCGCACATCGCCGTCATCCATGATCGGACGTTCAGACGTGCGACTCGTTGGGGGCGAAGATGCGCAATGGACAGCCGCGCGGCCGTGAGACTGCGGCATGGCGTTGATCGCCGAAGCGCTGCGCGACAGCGCGGTGTTCAACTTCGCGGGCGCGGTCACAATGATCGTGGACGATTCGCCCTTTTCGCTGGCGCTGACCGCCAACGCGCTGTCCGGCTTCGGCATCCGCACGCGTCATGCCTGCCACAGCGCCGCTGAGGCCATTCGCATCCTGAACGAACGCACGGTGGACCTGCTGTTCGTCGACTGCGAGATGCCGGACATGGACGGCTATCAGTTCGTCCGCTGGCTCAGGCGCTCGGGGCTGGAGCCCAACGCCTACATCCCCGTGGTCATGACGGCCGGTCACGTCCGCCGTTCGCGCGTGGCCGAGGCGCGCGATTGCGGCGCGAACTTTCTGGTCACCAAGCCGTTCAGTGCGGCGATGCTGCTGGAGCGCGTGCTGTGGGTCGCGCGAGACACCCGGCCGTTCCTGCAGGTCGGCGACTATCTCGGCCCCGACCGGCGGTTCAAGACCGATCTCTATGACGGCGAGGAGCGTCGCGCCGACATGATACGCAAGGCCCGCTTCGAGGCCGAGCAGAACGAAGTGGACCAGCCCGCGTGAGCGTAGTCACCCGAATCCAGAGGCGATCCCGCCTCTCCACCCTGGTGGACCAGCCCGGCGGCATCAGCGCGGGCGTCGGCCTTGCGCGCGCACGCGCCAATCTCCAGGCCATGGAAGGCGAGGCACGCGAAATCGTGGCCCACCGGATCGCCGATCTCGCGTCCATTCCAGCGCCGCAGGACGGAGCGCTGACGGCTGAGGGGCTGGAAGAGATTTACCGCGGCTCCGCCGCCGTGATCGACGCGGCCGGTCCATTCGCTCTGGCGGACCTGTGCACGGCGGCCGCCGGTCTGTGCGACCTGACGGACGGCGCAGGAGTCTCGGACTGGCGTGTCATCGCGGTTCACATCCAGGCCCTGCGGCTGCTGATCGCCCTGCCGGAAGAGGCTCTCGCCGAGCGCGAGCAGATCCTGCTGAACCTCGAGGACGTGCGTCGCCGGAAACTGCCTCCGGTGGATCAGTCCGCCGGCTGAAGCTCGCCGGCGCGCGTTTGCTTGCGCCACAGGGCGGCGTATTCCCCGCCGACACGGGCCACCAGTTCGTGATGAGCCCCGCGCTCGATCACCCGCCCGGCCTTCAGCACCAGTATCTGGTCGGCGTCGGCCACAGTCGATAGTCTATGGGCGACGATCAGCGTCGTGCGCCCCTGACGCGCCTTTCTCAGCGTCTTCTGGATGGCCGCCTCGGTGCGGCTGTCGAGCGCGCTGGTCGCCTCGTCCAGGATCAGGATGCAGGGATCGGCCAGCAGGGCGCGGGCGATTCCGACCCGCTGGCGCTCGCCGCCAGAAAGCTTCAGGCCCCGCTCACCCACCCGCGTGTCCATGCCGTCGGGAAGCGCCCGGATGAAGTCAGCCAGTTCCGCCGCCTCGGCCGCTTCCCAGATTTCCGCTTCGCTGGCCTCTGGACGGGCGAAGGCGATGTTGTGCCCGATGCTGTCGTTGAACAGCGCCACGTCCTGGGGCACCAGCGCCACCGCAGACCGCAGCGATCCTTGCGTCACCTCTCGCACGTCGCGCCCGTCGATCAGCACGCGTCCGGCCTGGGGGTCGAGCAGGCGCAGCGCCAGCTTGACCACCGTCGACTTGCCCGCGCCCGAGGGGCCCACCAGCGCGGTGGTCGTGCCCGGCGCGGCGAAGAAGCTGACGTCCTCCAGCCCGTTCGCGCGCGCGTCATGGCGGAAGCCGACACCATCAAATGCGAGAGAGGCGCCGCGTGCGTCCGCCGGACGATCGAGCGCACGCGCCTGGGCGCTGTCCGCCACCTGAGGCGACTGGCGGAGCACGCCCATCATCTCCTCCATGTCGATAAAGGACTGGCGGATTTCCCGATAGGCGAAGCCCAGGATGTTCAGCGGCGCATACAGCGAGATCAGGATCAGCACCGCCGCGGCGACGTCGCCCGGTCCCATCCGCCCGGCCGCCGCCTCGAACCCGGCCATGACCGCCATGACGCCCAGGCCTAGGTTCATGATCAGCCCCTGCGTCGCGTTCAGCAGCATCAGCGAGCCATTGGCCTTCAGCGAGGCCTGCTGATACTCGCCCAGCGCACGGTCATAGGCGCCCGCCGTGCGCGTCTCGGCGCCGAAGGCCTTGACCGTCTCGTAGTTCAAGAGCGCGTCGACGGAGACGCCGGCCGCCTCGGAGTCCGCGGCGTTCATCACGCGACGATGCTCCAGCCGCCAGTTCGACAGGGCGAAGGTCAGGGCGGCGTAGACGCCGACCACCGCCACCGCCACCGCGCCGAACCTCCAGTCATAGCGCCCGGCGAGCACCGCCGCAGCCAGCACCAGTTCGACGCCGGTCGGAATCAGGTTGAAGGCTAGGATGCGCAGCAGGAAGTCCACCGCCCGCGATCCGCGATCCATCGTGCGCGACAGGGTTCCCGATCGCTTGGTCTGATGAAAGTCGAGCGAAAGGTTCAGGGCGTGTGCAAAGGTCTCGGTCGCCGCCGTCCGCTGGGCCGCCGCGCGGACAGGGGCGAAGATCACGTCCGACAGCTGCGGCGCCGCCGAAGACAGAAAACGCACGAACGCCCAGCCGATGGCGAAGGCGGCGAAGCCCCAGCCTACCGCTGCGGCCGCGCCTTGCCCCGCCGCCAGCCGGTTGACCGCCGCGCCAAGAACCAGCGGCGCCAGCACGCCCAACGCCTTGCCCCCCAGCGTCAGGCCGATCGCGGACGCCAGCCGCAGGGTCAGATGCGGCGCATGCGAGCGCCGCACCAGACCGGCCAGATCGGCCAGCGCCTTCCAACCATCGACCCGGGATTGCTGATCCCCTGTTGTTCCCTGCGCCCGCGTCGCGGCGTCGGAACGCCGCTGGCCGGGGCGTTCACCACGCATCGCCATGGTCCTTCATATGGAAGTGGTTGATCGGCGGGGGAAGAGCACGCGGGCGCCCGGCTCAGCCGAGACCGGCGATCGCCTCGACCACCTCGTCGACGGCCGCCGGGTCCGTCGCCCAGGAACAGACGAAGCGCACCGACCCGTCGTCAAAGCGGTAGCAGGCCCAACCCAGGGCGTTCAGCCGTGCATGCGCCTCTTCGGGCATGCGGACGAAGACGGCGTTGGCCTCGACCGGATGCGCCAGCACGAAGGGCGATCGCGCGGCGATACCGGCGGCGAGCCGTTGCGCCATTAGATTGGCGTGGGCGGCGCCCGCATCCCAGTCGCCGCTTTCCAGAAGGCCCAGCAGCGGCCCCGACAGCAGCCGCGCCTTGGACGCCGTCTGCCCGGCCTGCTTCAGCCGATTGTCCAACCGCCGCGCCAGCGACTTGTCGAACAGCACAATGGCTTCGGCGCAGGGTCCCCCGGCTTTGGCGCCGCCGAACACCAGAACATCGACCCCCAGCCGCGCGATCTGTGTCAGGTCGAACCCGGCCGCGGCCGCATTGGCGAGCCGCGCGCCGTCCATGTGCACGCCGAAGCCACGCAGCTTCGCCGGCTCGATCAGGTGGCGCAGTTCCTCCTCGGTGTAGACCGCGCCGTATTCGGTGGCCTGGGTGAGCGTCAGGGCGGCGGGCGGCTGGCGATGTCCGACCTCCGGCTCGTCCAGCTGGGCGTGCAGCGCCAGCGGGTCGATCTTGCCCGAGAAGCCCGGCAGGCCGATCAGGCCCACGCCATGGCCGAAAAAGCCCGGAGCACCCGTCTCGTCGGTGCAGACGTGAGCCGAGTTGTGCGCCAGCACCGCTTCGAACGGCTGGGCCAGCATCGACAGGGCGATGGCGTTTGCGGCCGTGCCGCTGAAGACGAAGCGCACCTCGGCGTCGGCGTCCAGGCGCGCGCGGATCGCGTCGGCGGCGCGGGCCGTGATCTCGTCGGCCCCGTAGGCCCGGGCGAAGGCTTCGTTGGCGCGGACCAGCCCGTCAACGGCGGAGGGCGCCATGCCGGCGGTGTTGTCGGAGCCGAAATCGTATCGCATCAGGCGACCTTCTCCCTGTCGTCGATCGTCTGGACGCGAACCACAGGCACGACGTTCTCGTCGCCATAGGGCACCGCGACCTGGTGGGGGAACGGGATCTCGATGCCGGCGGCGTCCAGCGCCTCCTTGCCGCCTTGCATCAGGTCGGCCTGGGTCTGCCACCAGTCGCCGACCTCGACCCAGGCGTGCAGCGTCACCTCCACCGCGCTGTCCAGCAGGGCCGTGACGCCAGTCCACGGGTGCGGATCCGTCAGCACCTTCTCGTGCGACTTCGCCATTTCCGCCAACACGCTTCGCGTCCGGTTCAGATCTTCCCCATAGCCGACGGTGAACTTGATCTCGATCCGGCGCGTCTTCTGCCCGGTCAGATTTGTCACGACGTCGCTGAGAACCTTGGAGTTCGGAATAACGATCTTGTGGTTGTTGGCGTTGGACAGCTGTGTCGTGAACAGATCGAGCCGCTGCACCGTGCCGGAGACGCCGCCGATGTCGATCACCTCGCCCACGCGATAGGGCCGAAGAACCAGCAGCATGAAGCCGGACGCCACGTTCGACAGCGTGCCCTGCAGCGCCAGTCCGACCGCCAGCGACGCGGCCCCCAGCACCGCAATGATCGAGGTGGTCTGCACGCCCAGTCGCTGGAGGACAGCAATCAGGCCGATGATCAGCACCAGCACCCGCACCACCTGCACCGAGAAGCTCAGCACCGTGGGGTCGTGCCGGAAGCCGCGCACGCGCGACAGCACCCGTCGCGCCGTCTTCGCCGCCCATTTGGACAGGAACAGCGTAACCGTTAGAATCAGAAGCGCGATCGAGATGTTGATCGCGGCATCCCCGGCCGCGCTGACCAGCTTGGCGATCATGGCGGCGTCGGACGCGGCCGCCTGACGGCCTGATTCAGCCGCTTGGGTGATGGGCGCTACGAGTTCGGTCATGGAAGCGGGGTCTAACGCCTGGCGCCTCGATTGGAACCCCGACGGGCCATTTTCACCGCTTTGACACGCGGCCGCCGCTGCTCTCGATGGCGTCCAGCAGGTCCATGACGCTGTCGATGGTGTCCGCCTCCCGCGCCGGCTTGTCCCAGCGGATGCGGCTGACGCGGGGAAAGCGCATGGCGACGCCCGACTTGTGCCGGGGCGAGCGCTGCAGGCCCTCGAAGGCGATCTCCAGGACCAGGCCGAAGTCACGCTCCGCCCGCACCGAACGCACCGGCCCGAACCGCTCCACCGTGTGATCCCGCACGAACTTGTCCAGTTGCTTCAGCTCCTCGTCGGTAAAGCCGGAGTAGGCCTTGCCTATGGGCGTCAGCACCCCATCCGGGGTCCAGACTCCGAAGGTGTAGTCGGAGTAGAAGCTGGATCGTTTCCCATGGCCGCGCTGGGCGTACATCATGACGGCGTCCACCACATGCGGATCGCGCTTCCACTTGAACCACGGCCCCTTGGGACGGCCGGCCAGATAGGCGCTGTCCCACCGCTTCAGCATCAGGCCCTCGGCGGCGGCGCCCACGGGAGGGTCGACACGCAGGGTCGCCAGATCGTCCCAGGCTTCGTATGGCACCATGGGCGACAGGGCCAGTCGCGCGCCGCCTCCGCGCGTGACCAGCGCCTCCAGCCTCGCCCGGCGCTCGCGCAGCGGCAGCGATCGAATATCTTCTCCGTTTTCCGCCAGCAGGTCATAGGCCAGCACGCCGGCCGGGTGCGCCGCCATCAGCTTGGCGTCCACCGTCTTGCGGTTCAGCCGCTGCTGCAGGTCTCCGAACGGCGCCGGTCGTCCATCGCGGATCACCAGCAGTTCGCCGTCGATCGCGCCTTCAAACTCCAGCCCCACCATGACATCGGGAAAGGCGCCGGAGATTTCATCGCCCGTCCGCGAGTACAGGCGACAGACGCCGGCCTCCCGTACCGCCTGCACCCGGATGCCGTCCCACTTCCATTCGGCGGCGTAGTCGGCGGGCGACAGCTTGGGGAAGTCCACCGCCTCGTCGATGGCGACGGCCAGCATCACCGGTCGGAAACGACCGGGCGCGTCGGGGCTGGGCCGCTCTGCGCGGCCCTCCAGCCAGGCGAACAGGTCGGCGTAGGGCGGCTCGACCGCGTGCCACACCTCCTCCAGATCAGACACGTCGACCGCCGGCAGCGGCGTTCCGGCCGCTTCTCCGTCCGGATCGGGCGGCGCGGGCGCGACCTCGGGACGGATCATCGCCGCCGCCGTCTTGGCCAGCCTGGCTGACAGCCCCACCCTCAACGCCCCGGTCACCAGCTTCAACAAGGCCCAGCGGCCCTGCGGCTCCAGGGCGTCGAGCCAACCTTCGATCAGAGGGCGCACTTCATTGCGACCGGCCGTGCGCAGCGCCTCCACCACCTCCGCCAGTTCCGGCTCCCGGTTGGGTCGGTGGTCGGGCTCACGCGGCCAGATCAGCGCCGCCGTCTCAGCGAGGTCGCCGACGTAGTCGTAGGACCAGCCGAACAGCACGGGATCGACCCGCGCCTCGACCGCCTTGCGGATCATGGCCGGCTTGGCCGCATCAAACGTCAGGTCGCCCGTCAGCGCCGCCAGAGCCCAGCCTCTGTCCGGGTCGGGCGTCGTCTTCAGATAGTCGCGGACCAGCACCAGCTTGGCGTTGCGCGAGGCCGTCAGCGACAATCGATCCAGCAGTTCGGCGAAGCCGCGCATGGCGTTCCATAGACAAGCGTCGCCGTGATCGACGCCCGGTCAGAACGATGCAGGGGGCGGCGGGTTGCCGGACCTCGGCTCAGGCCGCGACGGCCTCGTGCGCCAGTCCCAGCTGACGGACCTGTTCGCGCCCACCGGGCACGTGGGTCATCAGCTGCGCCAAGGCGGCGAAGTCGATGGGCTTGTTCAGATAGGCGTCGGCGCCGGCGTCCAGGCCGGCCTGGTGGTCCTCCGACCGTGCGGAGGCCGACAGCACCACCATCGGAGTGTCGCGGTTCACGCCCTGCCCGCTGCGGATCATGCGCGTCGCGGTCAGCCCGTCCATCACCGGCATGTTCACATCCATGATGATAAGATCGAAGGGCTGGTGCTGAGCGACGTCCACGGCGATCTGGCCGTTCTCGGCCGTCGATGCGGCGTGGCCGGCCGAGCCCATCCAGGCCTCCAGGATCATCCGATTGACCGGGTGGTCCTCGACCACCAGCACGCTCAGAGCCTGGCCTTCGCTTCTCTCGGCGACGCGGGTTTCGACCGGCGCCGGCCTGGCCCATTCCACCACCTCGGCCTCCACCGTCATGGTGAAGGTAGAGCCGCTTCCGACTTCCGAACTGACCGAGATGTCGCCGCCCATGATGTTGGTCATGCGCCGGGCGATCGTCAGCCCCAGACCCGTGCCGCCGAAGCGACGCGTCGATGAGGCGTCGACCTGCGTGAACGGTTCAAACAGCAGATCGAGGTCGGCCTTGGCGATGCCGGACCCCGTGTCGGTGACCATGAAGTCGAAGCGGACGCGATTGGGGGCGACACGGGAGCCGCGCGTCCGGAACGTCACGACGCCCTCGTCCGTGAACTTGACTGCGTTAGACAGGAGGTTGTGCAGCACCTGGCAGACCCGCAAGGGATCACCGCGCACGACCGAAGGGACATCGCCCTCGGTGATCTGCTCGAACCCGAGCCCCTTGGCGGCGGCCTGCGCCTCGAACGGGCCGGTGATCCGCTTGGCGAGGTCGTCGATGGAAACATCGACGGTCTCGAAGGTCATCTTGCCGGCCTCGATCTTGGTCATGTCGAGGATGTCGTTCAGCAGCGACAGCAGGTTGTCGCCCGAGTTGCGGATGATCGACAGATACTCCCGCTGCGTGCCCTCGAGCCTGGTCGCGCCAAGCAGTTGCGCGGCGCCCAGGACGCCGTTCATGGGCGTGCGGAGTTCGTGCGATATGACGCCAAGGAAGCTCGATTTCGCCTCGTTGGCGGCGGCCGCCTTGTCACGAGCCGCCTCCAGTTCCTCTATCAGGTGCGCCTGATGCTCCTGAAAGGCGCTGATGCGCCCTTCGCGCAGCATGGTCATCATGACCAGCACGAACAGACCGGCGGCGGTGAAGGGCACAAGCGCCAGCAACGACCAGAACTGCGGCGTTCCCCAAAGGCTCCCCAGCATGATCAACGCCGCCGCTGAATAGGGCGAGGAGATCACCAGCGCCTGGCGCGGCGAGCTGCGCAGCTGCGCGAAGACAAGCACATAGCCGCCGATCAGCAGGGCTATGGCCGCGGTTGAACCAAACGGATTGTCGCTGAACCACGCAAGCAGGGGCGCGACCGCCCAGGCCGCCGTGGTGATCGTCGCCACCGCAGGAAAAATCAGGCCCCACCCCTTGTCGACGCGTCGGCTGACCCTTCGTTCAACCACGCCGCGCAGGGCGCCGGCGGCCAGGGTGCCTACGAACCAGACCAACGCCTCTATGCCGCCGATCACGCCCAGCAATCCGACGGCCCAGCTGGCGATGATGAGGTAGCGCAGATACTGCGTCTGCAGGATCGCCTTTAGGGCCTGGGCGGCGTCGCCGGCCTTCTGATCGCCGGCCCTGCCGTCGATGCTGTCCGCTTCCACCATGCGCCCCGCCCCTCCACCCTCTTTAACTGCGGAACGCTAGGGTGAAACGGCTAAGACAGTCTGAACGAATCTTGGTTACCGATCATTGGTCTGCGAGTCTTCCACAGGCGTGAGCGCCCGGACGGATAGGGCATGGACGGGCCCGGCCAGTTCAGCCCGAAGCAGGTCGTTGACGGCCCGCTGGCGCGCCAGGCGCGACTGGCCCTCGAAGGCGTCGGACACCACCACGATGTTGAAGTGGCTTTCGCCGCCGGGCTTGGCGTCCATGCCGCCCTCGTGGTGGTGGCCGGCGTGCCGCCAGCTGTCGTCGACGATCTCCAGCTGGCTCGGGGACAGGCTTTGCTGTAGTTTTTCGCGGATAATCGCGGCGACGGGGCCTTCGGACATGATCGCTTCCTTGATGGCGTCCAATTCGGCCCTACACTTCGGCGGATGCCCGCTTCGTTTCAATACAAGCCGCGCTTCACCGACATTCGAGTGAAGCCGCCCAAGCCTGGCGAAAAGGTCGAGGACCCGGATGTTCTGCACCTCAAGCCGGGCGAAAAGCCGTGCCAGTGGCCCGACTGCCGTCGCGCCGCGACCGCGCGCGCGCCCAAGTCGCGAGAGCGGCTGAACGACTTCTACGAGTTCTGTCAGGCGCACGCGGGCGAGTACAACAAGGGCTGGAACTTCTACGCGGGCATGAGCGAGGGCGAGGTCCGCGCCGCGCAGGAGGACGAGGCCATGACCGGCGGGCGGCCCACCTGGGAGATGAAGGCCGGCAAGTTCAGCCGTGAGGCCGCCGCCTTCGCCTCCAAAATGGGCACGAACAACACGCAAGGGTCGGGCTCCTGGCGCGACAGCTTCGGCCTGTTCGGAAGAAAGGGCGAGCAGACGCCGAACGCGCCCGGCGAGGACCGCCGCATCGGCAAGCTGGAGCGCACGGCGCTGGCCGACCTCGACCTCGAGCCGGGCGCCGACAAGGCGGCGGTCAAGGCGCAATACCACGCGCTGCTGAAGCGCTTCCATCCCGACACCAACGGCGGCGATCGCGGCGCGGAGGCCAAGCTCCAGCGGGTCATCAAGGCCTGGAAGACGCTGAAAAAGGCCGGACTGGCTTAGCCGGCCGCACCCGTGGAGGCGGTCACCAGCGGCGCGGACGGCTCGCGGAAGTAGCGGTCGATGCCGTCGGCGACGGCCCGCATCATGCGGCGACGCTGGCGCTCATCGGACAGGAGCCGCTCGTCCTCCGGGTTGGTGATGAATCCCATCTCCAGCAGCACGGCAGGCACGTCCGGCGCCAGCAGCACCGCCAGGCCGGCGTCCCGATGGCTGCGACGCAGCAGCGGATGCTCCACCGCTTCCAGGTGGGTCAGCAGGACTCGCGCGAACTGGGCCGAACGGTTCTGGGTCGCGCGCTGGGTCATGTCCAGCAGGATGCGATCCACCGACGGATCGCGACCGGGGAGCCTGAGCTCGCGATGCCAGTCCGCGCCGCGCGTGAACTCGCGCACCGCCCGGCCGGCGCCCTGTTCGGACAGGGTGTAGACGCTGGCGCCGCGCAGAGCGGGGTCGGCGCCGGCGTCGGCGTGCAGCGAGATGAAAAGGTCGGCGTCCGCCTGGCGCGCGATCGACACCCGGCGATAGAGATCGACATAGGCGTCGCCCATGCGGGTCAGGCGCACGCGGTAGCGGCCGGTCTTTTCCAATTCAGTCTTGAGCTGCTGGGCGGCCGCCAGGGTGACGGCGCTTTCGCGGATGTGTGCGCCGCTGGCGCCCGGATCGCGCCCTCCGTGGCCGGCGTCGATCACGATCATCGGCTTGTCGGCGCGGCGCGGCGCCGGCAGCGGCTGCGAGGTCGCACGCGCGGGCTCGACGTTCGGCGCGCCCGCGCCCTTCGCCTTCACATCGATGACGTAGCGATAGTGAGCCACCCCGTCGCCGGGCGGCAAAAGGAAGCGACGCTCGATCTCGCCGTTTCTGGCCAAGTCCAGCTGCACACGGGATGCGCCGCCCTGGGCCCCGACGCGGTAGCTGCGGACCAGGCCCGAGCCTTCACCCGACGCTCCGCGCCCGGCCGCGACCTCCAGCAGCGACAGGATGACCTGCCCCTGCGTTCCATCCTCGATCACCCGACCTTGCGTCGCACGCTCCAGATCGATGACCACGCGCGTGCGCTGTCCGTCGCCGCCGAAGCGCACGCCCAGCAGATCGCCCTGCGCGCCGGACGCCAGGCCGCGACCGGCCAGCATCAGCAGTCCCAGGCAGATGACCAGCAAGGCGAGCGCCGTCATGGCCCACTCCCGCAGGCCCCAGCGCGACAGATCCAGAAATACGCGACCGTTCATTCTGACGGCTTCACCCAACACCACTGACCGACATAATGCGCGAACCTTCTTGGCGGGGGGTTAAGGCGCCGGGAGGGGTGGTGCTTTTAATTGCGCGCCATCGTGCTTATGCTTGGTTCCGCTCGCGAACCGATCGCGCCGCTCCCCGTCCGGGCGATGCCGGCGCGCCCTCCTCGCGGCGCTGTGTTTCACCTTTTCCGAGGACCGGCAGGCATCGCCGGCGGTCCGGAGAACCAGCGCCGGACCGCCGCCCTTCGGGCCGCGCCCGGCGCCAGGACAGACGACCTTCATGGGCCTTTTCGGCTGCGATCCCCAACGGCTTGTTCAAGCCAGCGCCGCGCTCCGCGGCGGGATGACGCGCGCCCCGGCCCTCTTACCCATTCGGCGAGCCGCCGCAGCCCCTGCCAGAGCACTGGCCGGGCGGGCCCGAGCGCGCCAGAGAGAGACCCCCTATGTCAAAGACAATGCTGATCGATGCGGCGCACGCGGAAGAAACCCGCGTCGCCATCGTGGACGGACGCCAGGTTGAAGAGTTCGACTTCGAGTCGAAAACCAAACGCCAGCTTCGCGGCAACATCTATCTCGCCAAGGTCACCCGCGTAGAGCCCAGCCTGCAGGCGGCCTTTGTTGAATACGGCGGCAACCGCCACGGCTTCCTGGCCTTCAACGAAATTCACCCGGACTACTACCAGATCCCGGTCGCCGACCGCGAAGCCATCATGGCCGAGGCGCACGACGACGCCGACCACGCCGACGACTTGGGCCGCGAAAGCGACGAGGAGACCGATCCCGAAGCCGCTCTGGCCGAAGAAGAGCGGCTGAAGCGCCGGCTAATGCGCCGCTACAAGATCCAGGACGTGATCAAGCGCCGCCAGATCCTGCTGGTGCAGGTCGTCAAGGACGAACGCGGCGGCAAGGGCGCGGCCCTGACCACCTGGCTGTCGCTGGCCGGCCGATACTGCGTGCTGATGCCCAACACCGGCAAGGGCGGCGGCATCTCGCGCAAGATCACCAACACCTCCGACCGCCGCCGGCTCAAGGCGGCCGCCGCCGCGCTGGAGGTGCCAAAGGGCATGGGCCTGATCATCCGCACGGCCGGCGCCAAGCGGACCAAGGCCGAGATCAAGCGCGACTACCAATACCTGCTGCGCCTGTGGGAGACGATCCGCGAGACCACCCTCGCCTCCCACGCCCCCGCGATGATCTACGAGGAGGAGAACCTCGTCCGCCGCGCGGTGCGCGACATGTTCGACAAGGACTTCGACGGCATTCAGGTTGAGGGCGTGCAGGGCTTCAAGGAGGCGCGCGACTTCATGCGGGTGCTGATGCCCTCTCAGGCCAAGAAGGTGCACCTGTACCAGGGCTCGCGGCCGTTGTTCGCCTCCAACGGCATCGAGGACCTGCTGACGCAGATCCACCAGCCGATCGTGCCGCTGAAGTCCGGCGGCTATCTGGTGATCAACCAGACGGAGGCGCTGGTCGCCATCGACGTCAACTCGGGCCGCGCCACCAAGGAGCGCAACGTCGAGCAGACGGCGTTCAAGACCAACTGCGAGGCGGCGGTCGAGGCTGCGCGCCAACTGCGCCTGCGCGACCTCGCCGGCCTGGTCGTGATCGACTTCATCGACATGGACGAGGGCCGCAACAACCGCACGGTCGAGAAGATCCTGAAGGACGCCCTGTCGGCGGACCGCGCGCGCATCCAAATGGGCCGCATCTCGCCCTTCGGCCTGATGGAGATCAGCCGCCAGCGTCGTCGCCTGGGCGTGATCGAGGGCGCGACCGAGGCCTGCCCGCACTGCCAGGGCGCCGGCCGCATCCGTTCGGCCGAATCCGCCGCCCTGGTCGCCTTGCGCGCCGTGGACATCGAGGCCGGCAAGAACGGCGCGGGCGCGATCGTGCTCCGCCTGCCCACAGCCGTCGCCCTCTACATCCTGAACCACAAGCGCGAGTATCTGCAGAGCCTGCTGGAGATGCGGGGCCTGAATGTCGTGATCCAGATCGACGACAGCCTGGCCCAGGCCGAGAACGCCATTGAACGCACCGAAACCAACGAGGACTTCGTCGCGCCGGAAGCGGAGGTCATCGACCTGAACGACGGCTTCGACGACAGCGCCTTCGAGGATGAGGGTGACGACGAGGACGAGGAGATCGACGAGGACGACGACGAGGACGACCTGTCGCTCGATCGCGAAGACGAAGACGACGACGAGCCGCGCGAGCGCGCCGAGCGTCAGGACGAGGGTCGCGGCGGACGCCGCCGGCGCCGTCGTCGCGGCGGGCGTCACGAGGTGGAGACTGTCGAGAGCGAAGACGATTCGGCACCGGTCGAGGCGGGTGCGGAAGCGGATGGCGGCTTCTCCAGCGACGACGAGGACGAAAACGGCCGTCGCCGCCGTCGAGGCCGCCGCGGCGGGCGCCGCATCCGCGAGGACGGCGAGCGCGATGTCTTCGCCTGGGTGCGCGGCCGCACGCCGTCGCTGGATGATCCCTATGTCTGGTTCGATCCGCTGAACCCCGGCGGCGCTTCGTCGTCGAAGTCTGAAGACGAGCAGCCCTCCTTGGCGGAGGTTCGTCAGGACGAAAGCGGCGAAGAGGGCCGGGGCGGACGCCGTCGCCGTCGTCGCGGCCGCGGCCGCGACCGTGGCGAACGCTCGGGCGCGCCCGCCTTCGAGGCGGCCGGTGAAACGGAGAGCCTGGAGGACGCCGGCGCTTCGCAGGAGGCTTCGCCCGCGCGGAGCGATGCCGAACCGACACCCGTCGCAATCCCGGCCGAGCCGCAACGTCGCCGCGTGCGTCGCAAGAGCGCCGCTCAGGCCGTGTTCGAACCGGCTGTGGACGCTGAAGAGACAGATGATCAGCCGATCGCCGAGGCCGCGCCTGCGCTTGAAGCGCCCATGGCTGAAGCGTCCCTGTCTGAAGCATCCGGAGCCGACGCGGTCGAAGCCGATTTGATCAAAGCGGATCAACCTGACGCTTCCGCGCAGGTCGAGCCGGCCGAACCGGGGGACCTTGGCGAGCCCGTCGTCTTGGACGTCACCCCGCAGGAGGCGGAAGCCGAACGCATCGAGGCCGCACAGGAGCCGGAGCCGGTGATCCTCAGCCAGGCTCCTCAGCCCCACCGGCCGGAAGTCGACGTTCAGGCCCTGATCTCGCAAGATCCGAACCAGATCGTCGCGCCGCCTGAAAAGCCCAAGCGCGGGTGGTGGCGCCGCTGATCGCGGATCGCTAGATTGAGGAACGACGGGCGGGGGCCCAGGCTTTGGAGCGCGCCATGAACTGGCTTCCCCGCCCTGCGTCCTGCCTTCGGGCGCTGCGCCGCCTTGTCGGCGCAGCCGGTGTCCTGGCGGTGCTGGGGACGGCGGGCCAGGCCTCGGCTCAGAGCGTGATCCGCGACACCGAGATCGAGGGTGTGATCCGAGAGTGGTCGGACCCGGTGTTCGACGCCATGGGCCTGGTGCCGGCGGACGTCGAAGTCCTGCTGATAAACGATCCCGAGCTGAACGCCTTCGCCACACGCGGGCGGATCATGGGGATCAACACGGGCCTGATCCTGCGCACCAAGACCCCAGGCGAACTGCTGGGGGTGATGGCGCACGAGGCGGGCCACATCAAGAACCGCCACACCCTGCGCGATGGGGCGCAGAACGCGGCCAAGCAGCCGTTCTTCATGACCATGGCGCTGGGGGCGCTCGCCATCGCTGCGGGCCAGCCGGGCGCCGGCGCCGCGCTGATCGGCTCAAGCCAGTATTTCGGCACACTGGACGCCCTGCGCTACATGCAGAGCCAGGAAGGCGAGGCCGACCTGACCGGCGCCCGCGCCCTCGAGGCAGCCGGCCAGTCTGGACGTGGCCTGGTGGAGTTCTTCGAGAACTTCCGCTCGCAGGAAGTCTTCTCCGACAGCCGCCGCTATCCTTATTTCCGCAGTCACCCCCTGTCGTCCCAGCGCATCGAGGCGCTGCGCCGGCCGGTCGAGGCCGCCGCCCACTACAATACGCCGGAAAGTCCCGAGCGCATCGCCCAGCACACCCTGATCCTGGCCAAGATGCGCGCCTTCATGGACCAGCCGAACGCCACGCTGCGCGCCTATCCCGAGAGCGATGCGTCCCTGCCCGGCCGCTACGCCCGCGCCATCGCCTGGTATCGCGCGGGTCAGACCGACAAGGCGCTCTCGGCGGTGGACGCCCTGATCGCCGGCGACGTCTCCAATCCCTATTATTGGGAGCTGAAGGGCCAGATTCTGTTCGAGGAAGGCCGCCCCGCCGACGCCATCGCCGCCCACGCCGAGTCGGTGCGCCTGGAGCCGGACGCGCCCCTGCTTCGCGTCAACCTGGGGCATGCGCTGATCGAGACGGGCGAGGCGGGCAACATCGCCGAGGCCGTCAATCAGCTGAAACGCGCCACGGTGGCCGAGCGCGACAACACCATGGCCTGGCGCCTGCTGGCTCAGGCCTACGCCGCCCAGGGCAAGGAGGGCGAGGCGCGACTGGCTTCGGCCGAATACCACTTCGCCGCCGGTCAGGAACAGCAGGCCACCCAGTTCGCCCTTCGCGCCCGCAGCCTGCTGGACCCCGGCTCCATCGAGTGGCGCCGCGCAGTGGACATCGTGCTGGCCTCAGGGGCCACCCAAGACGACCTCAGCGATCTTGACCGGCGCGAGGCGCTGCGTCGCCCCGCCACCCTGAACTAGACTTGCCCGAAGAAGAGACGTGATGACCGACGACGCCGCCCCTCCGCCCGCACCCCCACCCCCCGCCGAAAGAAGACGGCGCGGCTGGACGGGTCCGGCCGCCCTGGCGGTCTCGCTGGCGGCTCTGGGTCTGGCGGCCTGGCCCTATGTCGCGCCCGATGCGTTCGGATCCTGGACGGTGCATCGCTACATGGTCAGCCATCCCGAGGTTCTGCAGGAAGCGAGCGCCGCCCTGCAGCAGCGCGAGGAGCAGGGACGCGTCGCCTCTATCAATCAGGCGGCGGCGACCAATCCCAGCCTGCTGGCGGTCGACGCCCGTGACCCTGCTTTTGGGCCTACCGACGCCCGCGTCACGGTGGTCGAGTTCTTTGATTTCCGCTGCCCCGGCTGCAAGGCGGTGGCGCACGACTATCGCGCCCTGATGGCGGCGAATCCCGACGTGCGGTTCGTCTTCAAGGACTGGCCGATCCTGGACCGCGGAGAGGACGTCACGTCCCAGTACGCCGCCCGCGCCGCTCTGGCCGCGCACCAGCAGGGCAAGTATCTGGCGGTCTACGACGCCCTGATGAACGAACGCGCGCTGAACGTAGAGGCGATCGACCGCATCCTTCAGGCGAACGGGGTCGATCTGCCGCGGGCCAAGGCCGCCATCGCCTCACCTGAGATGACCCGCCACATCGCCGACATCCACACGGCGGCGGCCGCCTTGGGTCTTCAGGGCACGCCCACCTTCTTCATCAACGGCAAGGCCAGCGCAGGAATCGACCCGCGCGAGGTCGGCCAGCTGATCCAGGCGGCGAAACGCTAGATCAGGCCGGCCAGGGGCGAAGACGGATCGGCGTACAGGCGCTTGGCCATCCGCCCCGCCAGATAGGCTTCGCGGCCCGCGATCACCGCATGTTTCATGGCGCGCGCCATGCGGATCGGGTCCTTGGCGCCGGCGATGGCGGTGTTCATGAGAACCGCGTCGCAGCCCAGCTCCATGGCTCGGGTCGCATCGGACGCCGTGCCGACGCCGGCGTCCACCAGCACCGGCACGCCCGCCTGCTCCACGATCAGGCGGATGTTGACCTCGTTCTGAATGCCGAGCCCTGAGCCGATCGGGGCCGCAGCCGGCATGATGGCCGAGGCGCCCGCCTCCTCCAGCCGCTTGGCCATGACCACGTCGTCGGTGCAGTAAACCATGACGTCGAAACCGTCCTTGACCAGCATGTCGAGCGCGCGAAGCGTCTCCACCATATCTGGATACAGGTGGGCGGTGTTCGACAGCACCTCCAGCTTCACCAGGTCCCAGCCACCCGCCTCGCGCGCCAGGCGCAGGGTGCGCACAGCGTCCTCTCCGGTGAAGCAGCCGGCGGTGTTGGGCAGATAGGTGAAGCGGTCCGGCTTGACGTGGTCCACCAGCATCGGCTGGCTCGGATCGGACAGGTTCACGCGCCTGAGCGCCACCGTGACGACCTCGGCCCCCGCCGCTTCGGCCGCCGCCGCGTTCTGGGCGTAGTCGGCGTACTTGCCCGTCCCCACGATCAAACGTGAGGCAAAGGTGCGGCCCGCGACGGACCAGGTGTCGGATGCATTCTCGGTCATGGCCGTCCACCTAGTCCTCCGAAGCGGCGAGCGGAAGTCCGAGCCCCGTCACGACGCGTTGCGACATCGACCGCACTGAACTAAACTAGGTGGACTTAGTCCATGAGGTCCGCGTATGCAGACGGTCAACATTCACGAAGCCAAGACCCACCTGTCCCGCCTTGTGGACAAGGCCGCCAAGGGGGAGTCCTTCATCATCGCCAAGGCCGGCAAACCTATGGTCAAGGTGACGCCGCTGGAAGACTCGCCGAAGAAGCCGCTCCAGCGCATCGGCTTCATGGCCGGCGAGTTCACCGTTCCGGACGATTTCGACACCATGTTCCAGGCCGAGATTGAGGCCATGTTCTACGGCGACGTCGAGGAGACGACCAAGGCGGATCGATGAAGCTTCTGATCGACACTCACCTGCTGCTATGGGCGGCGGGCGACCCTTCGCGTGTTCCAAGCCGGGCCCGCGACCTGATCAACGATCTCGGCAACATCCCCATGTTCAGCGTCGTCAGCCTGATGGAGGTCTCCATCAAGACGGCGCGGTCTCGGCCGGACTTCCGTGTCGATGCGCGTCGGCTTCGGTCCATGCTGCTCGCCTCCGGCTACGAGGAGCTTGCGGTGACAGGCGAGCACGCCGTGGCGGTTGGACCGCTTGAACCCATCCACAAGGACCCGTTCGATCGTCTCCTTCTGGCTCAAGCGTTCGCGGAAGAGGCCACCCTTTTGACCTCGGACGCCACCTTGGCTCGCTACCAGGGTCCGATCCTCAAGGTCTGACCTCACCCCCCGCCGACGAACTGAACCAGCTCAATGCGGTCGCCCTCGGCCAAAGCGGTCGTCGCGTGCAGCGACTTCGGCACGATCTCCAGGTTCCGCTCCACCGCCACTTTGCGGGGGTCGAGCGACAGCGCCTTCACCAGGTCCAGGATGGTGGAGGCCGCCACCTCACGCTGATCGCCGTTGACTTGAATGCGCATGACGTTAGGTCAACCCGTTCAAAGGCGGCGCGCTTTGATCCGCGCCGCGCCTTCCGCTAAAAGGCCGCTCCATCGAAGCGGTTCGACCCGCCCGGAGCCTATGCCCGATCTTCCCGTCATCTATGTGCTGAACGGCCCCAATCTCAACCTCCTTGGCGAGAGAGAGCCGCACATCTATGGGCGCGAGACCCTAACGGACGTTGAGGCGCGCTGCGTCGGCGCGGCCGGGTCTGAGGCGAACATCGTCTTCCGGCAGACGAATCACGAGGGCGTGCTGGTCGACTGGATCCAGGAAGCGCGCACCGAGGCTCAGGCGCTGGTGATCAATCCGGCCGCCTATGGACACACCTCCGTCGCGCTGCACGACGCGCTGAAGGCGCTGTCCATTCCGGTGATCGAACTGCACCTGTCCAATCCGGCGGCGCGAGAGGCGTTTCGCCACCACTCCCTGGTCTCGCCCCTCGCGACCGGGGTCATCGCGGGCCTAGGCGCGCAGGGCTATGCGCTGGCGGTCCAGGCCGCGCTCCACATCATTCGGGAACGCGCCTGAGGCGCTCCCGTTGGCACAACAAGACCAAAGAAAAGGCGAAACCGACATGGCCGATGAAACGCTGAACGCCGGGGGCGAGATCGATGCGGAGCTGGTGCGCCAGCTGGCGGACATCCTGAACGACACCTCCCTGACCGAGATCGAGGTGGAGCGCGGCGATCTGAAGATCCGCGTCGCCCGCAAGGTCAGCGCCGCCGCTGCGCCCGTGCAGTACGCCGCCATGCCGGCTCCGGTCGCCGCGCCGGTTGCAGCCCCCGCCGCCGCTGCCGCCATGCCCAGCGATCCGGCGACCATCGTCGCCCGCTCCGGCGAAGAGGTGAAGTCGCCGATGGTTGGCACCGCCTATCTGCAACCGGCGCCGGAAGCGCCCGCCTTTGTGCAGCAGGGCGACAAGGTCAAGAAGGGCCAGACCCTGCTGATCGTCGAGGCCATGAAGACCATGAACCCGATCCAGGCGCCGCGCGACGGCGTGGTGGCGGACGTGCTGGTCGGCGACGGCCAGCCGGTCGAGTTCGGCGAGCCGCTCGTCCTGCTTGAGGCCTGATCCCGTGTTCACAAAGGTCCTGATCGCCAATCGCGGCGAGATCGCGCTGCGCATCCATCGCGCATGCAAGGAGATGGGAATCTCCACCGTCGCCGTGCACTCCGAAGCCGACCGCGGCGCCATGTGGGTGCGCCTGGCCGATGAAAGCGTCTGCATCGGTCCGGCCCAGGCCGCCAAGTCGTACCTGAACATCCCCTCGATCATCGCGGCGGCCGAGATCACCGGCGCGCAGGCGGTGCACCCCGGATACGGCTTCCTGTCCGAGAACGCGCGCTTCGCCGAGATCGTTGAGGCCCACGGGATGAGCTTCATCGGGCCCAAGCCCGAGCACATCCGCATCATGGGCGACAAGATCACCGCAAAGCAGACAGCCAAGGACGCGGGAATCCCCGTCGTTCCCGGCTCGGACGGCGAGGTCGAGACCGTCGAGGCCGCCATCGAAGCCGCCAAGTCCATCGGCTTCCCGCTGATCGTCAAGGCGGCGGCGGGCGGCGGCGGGCGCGGCATGAAGGTCGCGATGACCGCCGACGATCTGGTCGAGGCCGTCCAGACCGCCCAGTCCGAGGCCAAGGCCGCCTTCGGCAACGGCGCCGTCTATATGGAGCGCTATCTGCAGAAGCCGCGCCACATCGAAATCCAGGTGATCGCCGACAGCCACGGCAACGTCGTGCACCTGGGCGAGCGCGACTGCTCGCTGCAGCGCCGCCACCAGAAGGTGCTGGAGGAGGCTCCCTCCCCCGCGCTGGACGCCGCCGGGCGCGAGCGGATCGGCAAGATCGTGGTCGATGCGATCAAGGCCATCGGCTATCTCGGCGTCGGCACCATCGAGTTCCTGTGGGAAGACGGCGAGTTCTTCTTTATCGAGATGAACACCCGCCTTCAGGTCGAGCATCCGGTGACCGAGGCCATCACCGGCGTCGATCTGGTGCGCGAGCAGGTGCGGATCGCAGCGGGTCTGCCGCTGTCCTTCACCCAGGACGACATCCACTTCGAAGGCCACTCCATCGAAGTGCGCGTCAACGCCGAGAACCCCGAGACCTTCACGCCGTCGCCAGGCATGGTGAACGACTTCCACGCCCCCGGCGGCCTGGGCGTCCGTTTGGACAGCGCCATCTACGCCGGCTATTCGATCCCGCCCTATTACGACAGCCTGATCGGCAAGCTGATCGTTCACGGCCGCGATCGCGAAGAGGCGGTGGCGCGGCTCAAGCGGGCTCTTGGCGAAATGGTCGTGGGCGGCATCGACACCACCATTCCGCTGTTCCAGCGCCTGCTGGTCGAGCCGGACATCCTGTCCGGCGACTACGACATCCACTGGCTGGAGAAGTGGGCCAAGGCTCAGAAGGGCGCGGGCGCCTAGCGCCGTTGGTCGAGCCGGATTTCAGCGCCAGCAGCCCCTCCTCCGGCTTCGGGCCCGAGGCGCTGCTGGCCTGCTACGCGCGCGGTGTCTTTCCGATGGCGGAGGCGCGCGACGATCCGCGCGTCTTCATCGTCGAGCCCGACCAGCGGGGCGTGATTCCGCTCGACGCCTTCCACATCCCGTCGCGCCTGCGCCGCACCGTGCGCGCAGAGCCGTTCGACATCCGTGTGGACACCGCCTTCGAGGCGGTGCTGGACGGCTGCGCGGCGTCACAGGGGCCCGACCGACAGGACACCTGGATCAACGGCCCGATCCGCCGCCTCTATGGCGAGTTGTTTGCGCGCGGCTTTGTTCATTCGCTCGAGTGCTGGCGCGAGGAGCGGCTGGTCGGCGGCCTGTACGGCGTGTCGCTTGGCGGCGCTTTTTTCGGAGAAAGCATGTTCAGCCGCGAGCGCGACGCCTCCAAGGTTGCGCTGGTGCATCTCGTCGCGCGGCTGAAAGCCGGCGGCTGGACCCTGCTGGACGCGCAGTTCCTGACCGATCACCTCAGCCAGTTCGGCGCGGTCGAGACCCCGCAGTCGGCCTACCTCCGCCGCCTGAAGCCGGCCCTGCATGTGCAGCCGGACCAGAGTGCGCTGACAAGACCTATGAGCGGTTCAGAGGCTATTGAGCGGGCGATCGGATAGGAGCCGAGTTGGACGGATCACCACGCCGCCCTCCGCGCCTCAATCCTTGCAGCCGACCACCCAGGCGTCATAGTTCGGGTGCTGCAGGCCGCTGACAGCCGGCGACGAGGCGAACATCCACCCTTTGAACACCTGGCGTGTCGGCAGAGGCTGGGTCGTGCCGCGCGGCTGGACCGAGACGTCGACATAAGCGATCGCGTCCTCCGTCAACTCATCCGGTGTGGAGACCTCGCAGGCGCTGACGTTGAAGATCAGGTTGCGGGCGAAGCGAACGGGTCGGCCTCCGACCTGCACCTCGAAGCGCATCGTTTCAGCCGTGACCTTGTCGATGGCCTGGATCACCGCGACCTTGCGGCGCTGGCGCCGGACCGGCGCCTCCGGCTGTTCGATGGGCTTTTCGGCGGCGGCGGCCTTGACGGGAGTTGGAGCGTCCGGCTCCGCCTCTTCCTCGACGATCACCACCGGCGGCGGGACGGTGATCGGCACGGGCGCGGCCGGGGCGGGCTGCCCCGCCGGCGCGCTCTCGACCGGCGTAGGGGGCGGCGTGGCGCGCAGGATGTCGCCGATGGGATCCTGGGCGGGGCGGGCGTCGCGGGGCGCGTCCTGCAACGCACTGGCGGTCACGCCGCCGGCGGTCAGCAGCGCCGCCGCCGCCAGGCCAATCGCCAGTCGTCCGCCCAAGCGCGTCATTGCTCTTATTCCGGGGTCCAGGCCTGGTAGTCGCCGGTGGCGGCCGGACGCTTGCCGTCGTTCGCGAGGGAGCCGGGCGGGCGCCAGGCCAGCGGCGTCCCGGTCAGGTTCGGCAGATGGTCCTTTTCCCAGCTGCGGCGCGGCAGCGGCTGAACCGTCGGCGGCTCCGCGAAGGTGTAGTGCAGCCAGCCGTACCAGTCGGGCGACACCTTGGACGCCTCGGCGTAGCCGTTGTAGGTCACCCAACGCCTGCGACGACCATCATAGCTGACGGTGTCGCGGCTCTCGTAATAGCGATTGCCGTTTTCGTCCGTGCCGACCAGACGGCCGCGTTTGGCGATGGTGAACAGGGTGCCGATCGTGGCGCCGTTCCACCAGCCGAAGATCTTGTTCAACACGTCAACCAACCCACGCCAAATCGGCCGAACCGGAGGGTCCGGCGGCTGCGCGATCATAGAAACGCCGGCGCGCTTCGTCCAGCATGGAGCAGGCGGTGCAGGCTTCTTAACGGAGAGGCGGATACGTTGGCGCGCGGCTTGCATGCAGCGCGCCTCGAACCGGAGCCCACACCGTCATGAAACGCGTCCTTGTCGCCCTCGCCCTTCTGGCCCTCGCCACGCCTGCGCTCGCCCAGAACGCGAGTCAGATCGCCAGCGTACGGCGCGGTGCGAACTGCGGAGGGTGCAACCTGTTCCAGGGCGACTTCTCGGGGATGGAGCGTCGCGGGCTCAATCTATCGGGCGCACGCCTGCGCCAGGCGGACCTCAGCCTGTCGGTCATGAACCGCACCCGCTTCTCCAACGCCGACCTGCGCGACGTGGAGGCGTATGGCGGCGTCTTCTCCAGCTCGAACTTCTCGCGCGCCGACCTGACCAACGCCAGCTTCGTTGGGGCCTACCTGGAGGGCGCGAACTTCGCCGGCGCCCGGCTGTCGGGGACCAACCTGTCCGGCGCGAGGCTGTCGCGCGCCACGGGCCTGACCCAGGCTCAGCTGAATCGCGCCTGCGGCGACGGTTCGACGGTTCTGCCGCGCGGGCTGCGCATCCCCGCCTGCTGAGCGTCTCCTTCGTTACGACGATTTAAGTAGGCCGATCAGGCGCTTCGGCGCATGAAGCGAGTGTGGAACAGATCAGCAGCTCCCTCCTCCGTCGCCTCTTCGTCGCCGTTTCCGCGGCCGGCCTTACGCTCGCGGCCGCACCCGCCTTCGCCGGCGTTGAACTGCTGCTTCAGGATCGCGACGTGGCGCGGTCGGTGTCGCTGGGCGGTTCGTGCAATCGTTGCGAACTGTCGGGGCGCAATCTGACCGGCGCCACCTTCACCGGCGCGACCTTTATCAGCGCCACCTTGGTGGGTTCGGACCTGCGGGGCGCGGAACTGGTCGGATCGAACTTCACCGGCAGCGACTTCACCCGGGCGAACCTACGCGGCGTGGAGATCCTGGGCGCCAACTTCGCGGAAGCCGACTTCAGCAACGCCTCGCTCGCGGGCGCCGAGGCGCAGGGTTCGTCCTTTGTGCGGTCCAACCTGTCTCGCGCCGACCTCTCGGGCGCCGAGTTGCACGGCGTGAACTTCAACGGAGCCACGCTGGCCGGCGCCAACCTCAGCGACAGCGAGTTGTTCGGCGCGACCCTGGCCAATGTGAAGGCCGCCGGCGCCAACTTCGCCAACGCCCAGGTCAACGCCTCCAACCTCGCGTCCGGCGATTTCACCGGCGCCTCGTTCCGCAACGCGCAGCTGACGGCCGCGCGGCTGAGCGGCGGCCGCTTCGACCGCGCCGACTTCTCCGATGCGGAGATGCGCCGCACGGACATCCGGGGCGTGGACCTGTCGGGCGCTCGTGGCCTGACGCAGGCGCAGGTCTCCCTGGCGTGCGGCGACAGCTCCACCCGTCTGCCGGGCCGGCTGACGGCCCAGAGCTGCAGAGGCGCAGCCCGGGTCATCCGCACGCCGCCCACGCCGCCGATCCCGCCGCGTCAGCGCAACCTGGTGCTGGTCGCCGAATAAGCGGCTTCCCGCCGCCGGGCGGCGGGAAGATCCGTCGTGTCAGACCTTGATGGGCGGCGCGGTGCGGATGTGCAGTTCCTTCATCTGCTTGTCCTGCACCGGAGAAGGCGCGCTCATCAGCAGATCCTCGCCCTGCTGGTTCAGCGGGAAGGCGATCACCTCGCGGATGGCCTGCTGGCCGGCCAGCAGCATGACGATGCGGTCGATGCCGGGCGCCAGACCGCCGTGCGGCGGCGCGCCATAGCGGAAGGCGTTCAGCATGCCGCCGAACTGGTCCTCGACAACCGAGGCGTCATAGCCGGCGATCTCAAAGGCCTTGAGCATGATCTCGGCCTTGTGGTTCCGGATCGCGCCCGAGCACAGCTCATAGCCGTTGCAGACGATGTCGTACTGATAGGCCAGGATATCCAGCGGATCCTTGGTGTTCAGCGCCTCCAGCTCGCCTTGCGGCATGGAGAAGGGATTGTGGCTGAAGTCGACCTTCTTCTCCTCGTCCGACCACTCGAACATCGGGAAGTCGACGATCCAGCAGAAGCGGAACTGATCCTCGTCCAGGAGCTTCAGCTCGGTCCCGACGCGGGTCCGGGCGCTGCCTGCGAACTTGTAGAAGCTGTTCGGATCGCCGGCGACAAAGAAGGCGGCGTCGCCCTGCCCAAGGCCCAGCGCCTTCATCAGCGCGTCGGCCGGCTCGCCCAGGTTCTTGGCGATCGGCCCGCCCCAGGCGCCCTGATCGTCCGACCAGAAGATATAGCCGAGGCCCGGCTGGCCTTCGCCTTGCGCCCACGAATTCATCCGATCGCAGAAGGCGCGCGATCCCCCGGTCGGCGCCGGGACGGCCCAGACGCGGTTCTTCGGATCGGCGGCCAGAATCTTGTTGAACAGGCCGAATCCGCCATCGCGGAAATGCTCCGACACATCCTGCATCTCGATCGGGTTGCGCAGGTCCGGCTTGTCCGAGCCGTATTTGGCGATCGATTCGCGGTAGGGAATGCGCTGGAACGGATAGGCGTCGACGCGCTTGCCTTCGCCGAACTCCTCGAACACGCCGTGCATCACCGGCTCGATAGCGGCGAAGACGTCTTCCTGGGTGACGAAGCTCATCTCGACGTCGAGCTGGTAGAACTCCAGCGAACGGTCCGCGCGCAGGTCCTCGTCGCGGAAGCACGGCGCGATCTGAAAATAACGGTCGAAGCCCGACACCATCAGCAGCTGCTTGAACTGCTGGGGCGCCTGCGGCAGCGCATAGAACTTCTCGGGATGCAGGCGGCTGGGCACCAGGAAGTCGCGCGCGCCTTCGGGCGACGAGGCCGTCAGGATCGGCGTCTGGTACTCCAGGAAACCCTGCTGAAACATGCGATTGCGGATCGACTGGATCACGCGCGAACGCAGCACGATGTTCTTGTGCAGGGTCTCGCGACGCAGGTCGAGATAGCGGTGCTTGAGCCGGATTTCCTCGGGATACTCCGGCTCGCCGAAGACTGGCAGCGGCAGTTCGGCGGCTTCCGACAGCACCTCGACCGCCTGAACCCGCACCTCGACTTCTCCGGTGGGCAGGTTGGCGTTGACGGTCGAGCCTTCGCGCAGCACCACCTCGCCGTCGACACGGATCACGCTCTCGGCGCGCACCCGCTCCACCCGCTCGAAGCCCGGCGTCTCCGGGTGCAGCACCAGCTGGGTCAGGCCGTAGTGGTCGCGCAGGTCGATGAACAGCAGACCGCCGTGGTCCCGCTTCCTGTGCACCCAGCCGGACAGGCGGACCGAGGAGCCGGCGTCGGAAGCGCGAAGCGCGCCGCAGGTGTGAGAGCGATAGGCGTGCATGAGGATCGTCTTGTCGGGCCGCAGGGGCGGCGAAATGGAACGGCGTAGGGCGCATCATCGCCCCGGAAAGTCAAGGTTGAGGGCCTTGCGGCCCCGTCCCGACAGGCCCGGCGGATTGGCGCTGGACCTACGTCCTGATGCCCTGTCAGAAACGCCTTGGCCTTATCATTTCACGCTCGTGCACCTCGGGAAGCCATCCATGTTCGTCGTCATCCTGCGCTATTTGAAACCCATGGACGAGGTGGAGGCGCGGACCGCCGAACACCGGGCGTGGCTGGACCCGCATGTGCGGAGCGGCCTGCTGATCGCCACGGGTCCGATGGTTCCGCGAACCGGAGGCGTGCTGCTGGCGCGCGGCGGAGGGACGCGGGAGGCGCTGGTCGCCCTGCTCCGCGACGATCCGTTCCAGGTTCACGGCGTTGCCGAGTACGAGGTCATCGAGTTCGCGCCCGGCAAATATCATCCCGCCATGGCTGAGTTTCTCTGAGGTTCATCCACAGTCGGCGGCGATGCTCCCCATTACCAACAGGAACCTGTGGGTCGGTCGCGGACTCGGCGCGTGCTAAGAGAAAGGCATGCCCGCCGACGGCGCCCTGAACATTCCGGCCGGAGAGCAGCTGCGGCTGCCGCTCGAGCGCCATGGCGCGTCCGAGGCCTTTGTGGTGTCGGCCAGCAACGAAAACGCCATACGCCTGCTGGAGCGCTGGCCGGACGGGGCCGGTTCGGTTCTGGCGCTCCACGGGCCGGCGGGTTCGGGCAAGAGCCGCCTGGCGGAGATCTGGGCCGAGCGGCTCGGCGCGGTCGCCCTGCACGGCGCCGAGGCGGGGCTGGTTGATCTGCGCGAGATCGAGGGTCGGCCGCTGCTGCTTGACCGCGCCCAGGACGCCGACGACGAGAGCCTGTTTCACCTGATCAACCTGGCCGTATCGACGGGCTCTCCACTGCTGCTGGCCTCACGCAGCGCGCCGCGAGGATGGTCGACCACCCTGCCCGACCTGCGCTCGCGCCTGGACGCCCTGCGCACGGTGGCGCTGGAGGCACCGGACGATGCGGTGCTGGCGGCCATTCTGCGCGCGCGCTTCGCCGAACGCAGCATCGCGCCGGCGCCCGAGGTGATCGACTATCTGGTGCGTCGGCTGGATCGCTCGGCGGAGGCGGCCTCAGTTGTTGTCGAGCGGCTGGATGCGCGACATCGGCCGGTGACCCGCGTCCTCGCGCGCGAAGTCCTAGACGAGTTGCAGGCCAAGGGCGGCTGAAGGCGGCAAATCGCCTCGCTGAGCTTGCGGGCGTCACACGAGCGCGCGACATACGATCCATGACCGACGCCGCCATCCACGACGCCACCCGAGGTCAGGAGGTGCCCGCCTCGCGCGCGCCGCAGCTGGCGCTGAGCGAAGACCTGATGGCCTCGCCGGAGCGGTTCTTCAATCGCGAGACCTCGTGGCTGGCCTTCAACGAGCGCGTGCTGGAGGAGGCCGCCAATCCCCAGCACCCGCTGCTGGAGCGGCTGCGCTTCCTGTCCATCTCGGCCAACAATCTGGACGAGTTCTTCATGACGCGCGTGGCGGGCCTGAAGGGTCAGTTGCGCGAGCGGGTTCGCGTGCTGTCGGCCGACGGTCTGTCGCCGGCCGAGCAGCTGGAGCGGATCAACATCGCCGCCGGCCAGCTGATGGCGGAACAGCAGGTGCGCTGGCGTCAGCTGCGGCGTGAACTGGCGGACTGCGCCATCGAGGTGGTCAGCGGCGGACGCCTGACCAAGACCGAGCGGGACCGCCTGGAGCCCGAGTTCCTGAACCAGCTGTTCGCCATCCTGACGCCGCTGGCCATCGACCCCGCGCACCCTTTTCCTTTTCTGCCCAATCTCGGCTTCTCGCTGGCGTTGAAGCTGCGGCGCAAGGGGGAGAGCCGCACCTTCTACGCCCTGGTTCCGGTGCCGACCCAGGTGCGACGGTTCTGGGCTCTGCCGGTGGACGGCCGATCGGCGAAGGGCCGCCAGCGCTTTGTGTCGCTGGAGGACATGCTGGTCCTGTTCATCGACCACCTGTTTCCCGGTTGCGAGGTGCTGGAAAAGGGCGTTCTGCGCCTGATCCGCGATTCCGACATCGAGATCGAGGAGGAGGCTGAAGACCTGGTGCTGGAGTTCGAGGAGGCGCTGAAGCAACGTCGGCTCGGCTCGGTCGTGCGGGTCAAGATCGAGGCCTCCATGCCGCCTGACCTGCGCGACTTCATTGTGGAGGAACTGCAGGCCGCGCCCCAGGACGTGGTGCTGGTCGACGGCATGCTGGGCCTGGCGCAACTGAGTGAACTCATTCCGCCAGACCGGTCGGAGCTGAAGTTCAGGGGTCATGAACCCCGTTACCCTGAGCGCGTGCGCGACAATGGCGGCGACATCTTCGCGGCCGTGCGCGAAAAGGACATGCTGATCCACCACCCGTTCGAGAGCTTCGACGTGGTGGTCCAGTTCCTGCGCCAGGCGGCGCGCGATCCCAACGTCCTGGCGATCAAGCAGACGCTGTACCGCACCTCCAAGGACAGCCCCATCGTCGCCGCCCTTATCGAGGCGGCCGAGAACGGCAAGAACGTCACCGCCCTGGTCGAGCTGAAGGCGCGCTTCGACGAGGAGGCCAATCTGCGCTGGGCCCGCGCCATGGAGCGCGCCGGCGTCCACGTCGTCTTCGGCTTCGTCGAATACAAGACCCACGCCAAGCTGAGCGTGGTGGTGCGCCGCGAGGGCGAGGGCCTGAAGACCTATTGCCACTTCGGAACCGGCAACTACCATCCCGTTACGGCCAAGATATACACTGACCTGTCGCTGTTCAGCTCGGATCCCGTGTTGGGCCGCGACGCCAGCCGGGTGTTCAACTACATCACCGGCTACGCCACGCCGGACAAGCTGGAGGCGCTGGTCGTCTCGCCGCTGAACATGAAGTCCACGCTGATCGAGCTGATCGGCAAGGAGATGTCGGCCGCCGCCATGGGCAAGCCGGCGGCCATCTGGGTCAAGCTGAATTCGCTGGTGGACCCGGAGATCATCGACGCCCTGTACCGCGCCAGCCAATGGGGTGTGCGCATTGACCTGGTGGTGCGCGGCATCTGCTGCCTGCGGCCAGGCGTGCCGGGTCTGTCGGAGAACATTCGGGTCAAGTCCATCGTCGGCCGCTTCCTGGAGCACAGCCGCATCGTTGCCTTCGCCAACGGCCAGGACCTGCCCAGCGACAAGGCCAAGGTGTTCATCTCCTCGGCCGACTGGATGCCGCGCAATCTGGACCGCCGCGTCGAGCTGATGACGCCCATCCGGAATGCAACGGTGCACGATCAGGTTCTGGACCAGATCATGGTCGCAAACCTCAAGGACGATGCGCAAAGCTGGGTGCTGGACGCCGCCGGACGCTATACGCGTGTCCAGCCGGTCGATCCCGACCGGCCCTTCTCGGCGCACAAGTATTTCATGACCAATCCCAGCCTGTCCGGTCGCGGCCGCAAGGTGAAGACGCGCCCCGAAGAGCTCCGGCTCGAGCCGCCCGTCCGCTGATGCCCGACATCACCCCGCCGCGCGACATCGCGGCCATCGACATCGGCTCAAACTCGGTGCGCCTTGTCCTCTACCGGCTGGAAGGCCGCGCGATCTGGACCGTGTTCAACGAAAAGGTGCTGGCGGGTCTCGGGCGGGATCTGCCCGTCACCGGCCGCCTCTCCGCCGACGGTCTGCCCATGGCGATGACCGCTCTGCGCCGCTTCGCCGCCGTGCTTGAGGGCGTGCGCCCGGAGAAGACCCTGATCGCCGCCACCGCCGCCGTGCGCGAAGCCGCGGACGGGCCGGAGTTCTGCGAACGCGTCGCCGCCGAGACTGGGCTGAAGATCCGTGTCCTGTCGGGCGAGGAGGAAGCGCGCTACGCCGCGCTCGGGGTGCTGGCCGGCGCGCCTCGCGCCAGAGGCGTCTCGGCCGACATGGGCGGCGCCAGTCTGGAGCTGACCCGACTGAACGGACACGGCGTGGAGGGCGGCGTGACCCTGCCGCTCGGCCCCTTTGCCCTCGCCGACGGCAAGCCGTTCGACGCGGCGCGCATCCGGGCCCGCATCGACGAGCGGCTGTCCGCCGTCGCCGCCGACTTCCGCACCGAGCGTCTCTACGCCGTCGGGGGCGCCTGGCGCACCCTGGCTCAGGTGCAGATGCGGCTGAAGGACTATCCGCTGCACGTCGTGCATCAGTACGAGATGACGGCGGACGAGGCGCTGGAAGCCGCTCAGATGGTGGCTCAACAGCCCAGGCAAGCGCTTGAGCGGCAGCCGGGCGTATCCAGAAAGCGCGCGGAGACCCTGCCCTACGCAGCCCTGGTGCTGGAAGGTCTGATCCGGCATCTGGGTCTTCGCACGGTCGAGGTCTCGGCCTGGGGCGTGCGCGAGGGGCTGCTGTTCGAGCAGCTGGACGCGCCGGAAAAAGCGGCCGATCCCCTGCTGGCCGGTTGCGCCGCGCTGGGCGGACGGCAAGGCATCTCGCCTGCTCTGCCGGGAGCGCTGAATGGATGGATCGCCGACATCGTGGCGGCGCTGCCGGCGGCGTTCGGCGCCGAGCGCGACCGGGTGCTGACGGACGCCGCTTGTCGCCTGGCGGACCTTGGTGCGCGCCTGCATCCGGACCACCGCCTGGAACTGGTGTTCGACCAGGTGCTGCGCGCCCCGGTGCCGGGCCAGAGCCATGCCGAGCGCGCCTTTTTGGCGGTTGCGGTCAACGCCCGCTATGGCGGCCCGGCGGCCACGCCCGAGCCGCAGACCATCGCGCGCCTGTTGGACGAGCGGTCCGCACGGCGCGCCCGCGCCCTGGGGCTGGCGATCCGGCTGGCATGCGACCTGTCGGGCCGATCGCCGCAGCTGCTGGCGAACGCCAGCGCGGGTGTGGGCGATGGAGCGCTACGGCTCCAGGCGCGTCCCGGCTACGCCGACGTGCTGCTGGGCGAACAGACTCGCAAGCGGGCCAGGGCCCTGGCCGAGGCCATGGGCGTGGAACTCAGCATCTAAGGCGCTCCCCGCCTCCCGTCGCGGTGAACAGAGTTCCCGCCGTCAGCCCTCGATCTCGACCACCTCGACGCGTGCGCCGTTCAGGACCAGAGCGATTTCGCCGCGCTTCAGCTTCAGGGCGTCCTCGCCGAACAGTTGACGGCGCCAGCCCTTCATCGCCTCGACCTCGGCCGCGTCGCTGAGCGCGATCTTCTCCAGGTCCGAGACGGTGGCGATCAGTTTGGAGGCGACGCCGGCGTTGTCGCTCTTGGCCTTCAGCAGCACCTTCAGAAGCTCCACCACCGAGGGCGGCGCCGGCTGGTTGTGGGCGGGGCGGTCCATCTTCGGCGCATGCGCCTCCGGGTCGGCCAGGACGCGCTTCAGCTCTTCCGTGAGCTCGAGCCCCAGACGCGAGCCGCCGAAGCCCTTGGGAACCGAACGCAGGCGGTTGAAGGCGTCGGGATCGGTCGGCGCCTGCTGGGCGATCTCGTCGACGCCTTCGTCCTTCAGGATACGGCCGCGAGGCTGGTCGCGCTCCTGCGCCGCCCGCTCGCGCCACACGGCGACGGCCTTGAAGGCGGCGAGATACTTCGCCGAGAACTTCTTGGGCCGCAGCCGCTTCCAGGCGTTTTCGGGATCGGTGTCGTAGAGCGCGGGGTCCGTCAGACCCTCCATCTCGGACATGACCCAATCCAGCCGCCCTTCCTTGTGCAGGCGATCGCGCAGCTTGGGGTACAGGGCCGCCAGGTGCGTCACGTCGCCCAGCGCATAGGTCAGCTGATTGTCCGACAGCGGGCGGCGGGCCCAGTCGGTGAAGCGGCTTCCCTTGTCCAGGTCAATCTTCAGCGTCTGGCGCACCAGCGAATCATAGGCCACCTGCTCGCCGAAGCCCGCCGCCATGGCCGCGACCTGGGTGTCGAACAGCGGCCGCGGCATGGCGCCCAGCCGCACGAAGATCTCCACGTCCTGGCGACAGGCGTGGAAGACCTTGACGATGTTCGGGTCGCGCAGGATCTCGAGGAACGGCTCCAGGTCCAGCCCGTCTGCCATCGGATCGATGATGCCGGCGTATTCGGTCGAAGCCGCCTGGATCAGGCACAGCTTGGGCCAGTAGGTCGTCTCGCGCATGAACTCGGTGTCGACCGCGATGAAAGGCGCGTCGGACAGGCGGGCGCAGAACTCGGCCAGCGCCTCATTGGTGGTGATCGGCGTCATTCCGGTGCTATAGCGCGGCGCGACCGCGTTGTGGCAAGACGCCGCGACACATTTCCGCCTTCCGATTCAGGCCGTGACCCATGAGCGACACCGACCGTCCCCTTGCCAACGGCCTGACCTACGCCGACGCCGGCGTGGATATCGACGCGGGCGAACTGCTGGTCGAGCACATCAAGCCGCTGGCCAAATCCACGGCGCGGCCGGGATCCGAGCCCTCGCTCGGAGGCTTCGGCGCCCTGTTCGACCTCAAGGCGGCGGGCTTCGATGATCCGCTGATCGTGTCCACCACGGATGGCGTGGGCACCAAGCTGAAGATCGCCATCGAGACCGGTCGCCATGACGGCGTTGGGATCGACCTCGTCGCCATGTGCGTCAACGATCTGTTGGCCCAGGGCGCGGAGCCGCTGCTGTTCCTGGACTACTACGCCACCGGCAAGCTGGAGATCGATGCGGCGCGCCGGGTGGTCTCGGGCATCGCCGAGGGATGCCGCCAGGCGGGCTGCGCGCTTGTCGGAGGCGAGACGGCCGAAATGCCCGGCATGTACGGCGGCGGCGATTATGATCTGGCGGGCTTCAGCCTGGGCGCCGTCGAGCGGGGTCAGGCCCTGCCCTATCTGGACCGTCAGCAGGCCAGCGACATCATCATCGGCGTCGGATCGTCAGGCCCGCACTCCAACGGCTATTCGCTGATCCGCAAGGTGGTGGAGAAGTCCGGGCTGACGTGGGGCGACGATGCACCGTTCGCGGCTGATCGTTCGCTGGCCCAGGCGCTGATGGAGCCGACGCGCATCTATGTGAAGTCGGTGCTGCCGCTGATGAAGGCCGGCCTAATCAAGGGCGCCGCGCACATCACCGGCGGCGGCCTGATCGAGAACCCGCCGCGCTGCATCGCCGGGGGTCTGGAGGCCGCATTCGATTGGGACGCCTGGCCTCTGCCGCCCGTGTTCCGGTGGCTTTTGGAGACGGGCGGCATTTCGGATCACGAAATGCGCCGGACCTTCAACTGCGGCGTGGGCTTCATCCTGATCGTGTCGCCCGAAAACGCCGAGGCGGCGCTGGAGGCGCTGCTGGACGCCGGCGAGGTCGCCTTCGTCTGCGGACAGTTGCAAGCCGCCGCATGAGGAAGCGCCGCGTCGCCGTCCTGATCTCGGGCGCGGGCTCCAACATGGCGGCCCTGATCGACGCAGGGCTTGCGCCGGACACCGCCTTTGAAGTGGTTCTGGTGGTGTCCAACATCGAAGACGCGGGCGGCCTTGCGGTGGCGCAGGCCAAGCGCGTCGAGGCCGTGGCCGTGCCCCACGCCGCCTTCGGCAAGGACCGATCAGCACACGAACAAGCCATCGACGCTGAACTCCAAGCCCACGGCATCGAGGTCGTCGCGCTGGCAGGCTACATGAGGGTGCTGACGCCGTGGCTGGTCGGCGCCTGGGGCGGGCGCATGATCAACATCCACCCCAGCCTTCTGCCCCTCTATCCTGGTCTGGACACCCACGCCCGCGCCATCGCCGCCGGTGACACGGAGGCGGGCTGCACCGTTCACGGCGTGACCGAGGGCGTCGACGAGGGGCCGATCCTGGGCCAGGTGCGCGTGCCCGTCCTGCCCGACGACACGCCCGCGTCGCTGGCCGAGCGGGTCAAGACCGCGGAACATCGGCTGTATCCGCGCGTGCTGCACGCTGTCTGCGACACGCTCGACTGACACGCACGAAAGCGGCCCCGGAGAGAACTCCGGGGCCGCTTTGTTTCAGCCTTGCGGCCGAGGACGTCTTAGCGCGGGGTGGTCGCCGCGCCGGCCACGCCGCCGATGGCCGCGCCGGCCACGGTCGAACCGGTGTTGCCGCCCAGCACTTGGCCGGCGACGGCGCCGCCCAGGGCGCCGCTGGCGGCGCGTTGTTACATGGTCTGGCCGCAGGCGGCCAGCAGGGCCACGACGCCGACGACGGGCGCGAGCTTGATGAGGGTCTTCATAGTCAGTCTCCTGGGGAGGATGAGTTCCGATAGCACCCAAATGAAATGGCCCGCCCCCGGTTCCGAGGGCGGGCCATATTGTCACGGTTGATGAACGGATCAGCCGACGATCTGGTCGTCGGTGAAGAACTGCTCGATCTCGATCTTGGCGTTGTCCAGCGAATCCGAACCGTGCACCGAGTTCTCGCCGATCGACAGGGCGAACTGCTTGCGGATGGTGCCTTCGGCGGCCTGTTCCGGGTTGGTCGCGCCCATCACTTCGCGGTACTTGGCGACGGCGTTGTCGCCTTCCAGCACCTGCACCACGACCGGCTCGGCCGTCATCTGCGACACCAGCTCGCCATAGAAGGGGCGTTCGGCGTGCACTTCGTAGAATTTCTTGGCCTGGGCGTCGGTCAGCTTGACGCGGCGCTGGGCGACGATGCGCAGGCCGGCGTCCTCGATCACGGCGTTGATCTTGCCGGTCAGGTTGCGACGGGTGGCGTCGGGCTTGATGATCGAGAAGGTGCGTTCGGTCATGGGGGTGACTTCTTGTTGGGAGATTGAGGGTCGCGGGCTTATAGCGACGCCCTCTCCGCTTTCCAATCCCGCCGCAAGGCCGCTCTCGACCCATGCTCCAGATTTCCAACCTGACCTACAATGCGTGGGGCCGTCAGTTCCTCGACGACGCTTCCGTCAGCCTGCCGCCGGGGTCCAAAGTCGGGCTGGTCGGGCGCAACGGCATCGGCAAGTCGACGCTGTTCAAGCTGATCCTGGGCGAGCTGGCCGCCAACGGCGACGAGGTGTCGCTGCCCAAGACCGCCCGCATCGGCTCGGTCGATCAGGAGCATCCGGCCACCCCGGTCAGCGTGCTGGACACCATCCTGGAGGCGGACGTCGAGCGCCACTCGCTGATGACCCGGCTGGACACCGCCGAGCCGGAGGAGATGGGCGAGATTTGGATGCGGCTGATCGAGATCGACGCAGAATCCGCCCCCGCCCGCGCCTCCGAAATCCTAGTCGGGCTGGGCTTCAGCCAGGAGGACATCCAGCGGCCGATGTCGCACTTCTCCGGCGGCTGGCGGATGCGGGTGGCGCTGGCCGCCGCCCTGTTCGCCGAACCGGACATGCTGCTGCTGGACGAGCCGACCAACTACCTCGACCTGGAAGGCGCGCTGTGGCTCGAGGCGCGGTTGAAGAAGTATCCGCATACGGCCCTGATCATCTCGCACGACCGCGAGATGCTGAACGAGGTCTGCACCCACATCCTGCACCTGTCGAACCGCAAGCTGGAGCTCTACACCGGCAACTATGACGCCTTCGAGCAGCGCCGGGCCGAGAAGCTGCGGCTGCTGCAGGCATCGCGGGCCAAGCAGGAGGCGGAACGCGCGCACCTGCAGTCCTTTGTGGATCGGTTCAAGGCCAAGGCGTCCAAGGCCGCGCAGGCGCAATCGCGCGTCAAGCGGCTGGCCAAGCTGCAGCCGGTTGAGCTGCCGCCCGAGGAGCGCGTCGCCCCCTTTGTCCTGCCCTCTCCGCCTCGCCCCCTGCCGCCGCCGCTGATCCGGCTGGAGCGCGCCTCGGTCGGCTACGAGCCGGGCAAGCCGATTCTGCGCGGCCTGAACCTGCGCATGGACCTGGATGACCGCATCGGCCTGCTGGGCGTCAACGGCGCGGGCAAGTCGACCTTCGCCAAGATGATCGCAAAGGCCCTGCCGATCGAAGCCGGCGAGTTCCACCGCGACGGCAAGATGCGCGTAGGCTGGTTCCACCAGCACCTGATCGAGGCCATGGACCCGACGGACACGCCGCTGGAAATCATCCGCCGCGCCATGCCGGAGGCATCGGAAAGCAGCCGTCGTTCCAAGCTGGCGCAGTTCGGCCTGCCGTTCGAGAAGCAGGAAACCAAGGTCGAGGCCCTGTCCGGGGGCGAGCGGGCGCGCCTGCTGCTGAACTTGGTGGCCATGGATGCGCCCCACATCCTGATCCTGGACGAGCCGACCAACCACCTGGACATCGACAGCCGACGCGCCCTGCTGGATGCGCTGAACGACTACAATGGCGCGGTGATCCTGATCACCCACGACCGCTCGCTGATGGAGCTGGTCGCCGACCGGCTCTGGCTTGCGGCGGACGGCACGGTGAAGCCCTTCGACGGCGACATGGACGACTATGCCAAGTTCGTGCTCGACCGCGCCAAACAGGCCGGCATGAAGCCGAGCCAGGTCAGGAACGATCCCGCGCCGGAAACGGCTCCTGCGGCCGCGCCCCCAAAGGTCGAGAAGAAGAAGGGCGGACCGTCACCCTCGACCCTTCGGCACGCGGTCAAGAAGGCTGAGGAGCGGATGAACGCCCTGACCGCCGAGCTGGCCCGCATTGACGCCGACCTGGCCGAAGCCGCCGCCCACGATTCCAAGAAGCTGGAACCCCTCACCCGCGCCCGCGCCAAGGCCCAGGCCGATCTGGACGCCGCCGAAGGCGACTGGATGGCGGCCGAGGAGGCCTTGGCCGAGGTCGCCTGATCTCGATCATTGCCGAAGCTTAATGCGGCGGCGGCCGCAAGCGTCTTGCCGAACGCTGATTGCACGGCCAAGCTCGCCTCATGAACAGCGATGCCCCGGTCATCGAAACTCACGGCCTGACCAAGACCTATGGCTCGGTCAGGGCGCTGGATGGCCTGACGCTCAGCATTCCCCGCGGCGGCGTCTACGGCGTGCTGGGGCCGAACGGAGCGGGCAAGTCGACCCTGTTCCGCACCCTGCTGGGTCTGATCCGCCCGACCGAAGGCAGCGCCACCATCATGGGCGGTCCGATCGGCGATGTGAGCGCGACCCGCCGCATGGGCTCGATGATCGAGACACCGCGCTTTCCACCCTACCTGACGGCGCGCCAGGTTCTGCACTGGCTGGGCCTTGCGCACGGCGGCGTACCCGAAGCCGACATCCGGCACTGGCTGGAGCGGGTCGGCCTGACCGAGGCGGCCGATCGCAAGGTGCGCGGCTTCTCCGTCGGCATGCTGCAGCGGCTGGGCGTCGCCGCCGCCCTGATGACCCGGCCCGATCTCGTCATCCTGGATGAGCCCACCAGCGGCATGGATCCGCCGGGCATCCAGGAGATGCGCGCGCTGATCCGCGCGCTCGCGGACGACGAAGGCGTGACCATCGTCCTCGCCAGCCATCAGTTGCAGGAGGTGCAACGGGTCTGCGACCGCGTCGCCATTTTCAACAGGGGCAAGGTGGTCGCCGAAGGCCGGGTCTCGGACCTGACCGCCGCGGGCGAGCGGCTACGCCTGTCCGCCACGCCGCTGGCCCGCGTGATGGCGGTTCTGGGCGAGCGCGGGAGCCTTGATGGGGACGCCGTGCTGGCCTCGGTGCCGCGCAACGAGGCCCCCGCCCTGATCCGTGCGCTGGTGGAAGCCGGCGTCGAGATCGACGAGGCGCGCTGGGTCGGTGCGGACCTGGAAAGCGTGTTCATGACCGAAACCGGCTGGACCGGCCTGAAGGAGCCCTCCCATGCTGGCTGACGCCGCGCGCGCCGAGGCCTATCGGCTGTCCAAGAACCGGGTCCAGATCGGGTTGGCCGTCCTGGCGACGCCGCTGCTGTTCGCCGCCGGGAGCTTGTTCGTGCTCTGGCGCGCCCGGGTGGAGGGCGGCGCGGCGGCGCTTCGGATCGGCGTGTCAGGCGACGCCTCCGCCCCCGTGAACCTGGCGAACGCCTTCGGCTTTGCAGCCGACAAGGGCGCCAACGGCCTGATGCTCGTCCTGATGCTGGTTGCGGCCGCCACCCTGTACGCCGGCGACTATCGGTGGGAGACGTGGCGCCTGATCACCGCACGCAACGGCCGGCCTTCGCTGCTGCTGGGCAAGGTTTCGGTCATGACAGGCCTGGCGCTGGCCGGCATGATCGCCTTTCTGGTCGCCAGCCTGATCTTCTTCCTGGGCCAGGCCATGATCTTCAGCCGCCCCTTGTCTTTCGACCTTGGCGCGGCCGAAGCGGGCGACTTCGTGCTGCTGTGGCTCGTGTCCTGGCTGCGGATCGTGCAGTTCGCGATGATCGGCCTGCTGACGGCCGTGATCAGTAGATCGCTGCTTGCGGCGCTGTTTGTGCCCTGGGCGCTGGGCTTCGTGCAAAGCCTGCTTGGCCAGTTCGGCCCGGTCCTGTTCGGCTGGGAGCCGCAGGGATGGACCATGCACCTGATGCTGCCCGGCTATGCCTATGACGCGGTCAAGGCCGTGATCGATCCGCCGGCCGGTCCGACTCCGGGGCCCGCGCCCGCGCTGTGGCCGGCGATGACCAGCCTGGTGCTGTGGACCGTGCTTCCGCTGCTGGGCGCGCTGGCCTGGTTCAAACGGCAGGATCTGTCAAAGGAGTAGCGGCGGGCTCAAGCCGCTTCTCCATGAAGACGTCGGCGCGCGCATAGGGCGTCGGCCGCGCGGGCAGATGCGTGAAGCCCTCGCTCTCGTAAAGGGCGATGGCCGGCTTCAGGGCGCTGTTGGTCTCCAGGTAGAGCCGCTCCGCCCCTGCTTCGCGCGCAGCCGCTTCGCAGGCGCGCAGCAGACGCCGGGCCAGCCCCCTCCCCCGCATCGCCGGCGTCACCGTCATCTTGGACACTTCAAAGCCGTCCTGCATGCGGATCAGAGCGCAGCAGCCGACCGCCTGTCCGTCCGTCTCCGCGATCAGAACGCGCCCGCCGCCATCGAGAAAGGCCGCTTGAGGATCGCCGATCGCGCGCTCGTCCTTGGCCTCGACGGCGAAGCCGCCCTCGGCCAGCCAGGCGCGGTTCAGGGCGGCCCAGGCGTCGGCGTGGCGCGGTTCGTAAGGAACGATCGTCAGGGTGTCGGCGGTGCTCATCACCGCCTCATGCCGCAATCGTGGGCAAAGAAAAAGGGCGGCCGAATCGCGCCGGCCGCCCCTCATTCTGATCGCTGAGGCGAGGCTCAGGCCTCGTCGTCGCCCTCGTAAGCCATCACCGGACCGGAGTCCTGGCCCTTGGCGTCGACGTCGCGATCGACGAACTCGATCACCGCCATCGGGGCGTTGTCGCCGTGGCGATAGCCCGCCTTCATGATGCGGATGTAGCCGCCGTTGCGCTCGGCGTAGCGGCTGCCCAGCGTGTCGAACAGCTTGCCGACCTGCGTCACGTCACGGACCTGGCTGATGGCCTGACGACGCGCGTGCAGATCACCCTTCTTGGCCAGGGTGACGAGCTTCTCGACGAAGGGACGCAGTTCCTTGGCCTTGGGCAGGGTCGTCTTGATCTGCTCGTGCTTGATCAGCGAGGCGGCCATGTTGGCGAACATGGCGGTGCGGTGGCTGCTGGTGCGGCCGAGCTTGCGGTGGGCGGCGCCGTGGCGCATCGGGGTCTCTCCTACTCCGGCTCCGGTATCCCGCCTCTTGGGGAACGCGGGACCTAGAACCGTAATCTTCTAACCGCCCCGGCTTTCTCCTTGGAGGAGACGGGCGGAGGGTTGAACTTAGATCTGGTCGTCGAACTTCTTGGCCAGATCTTCGATGTTTTCGGGCGGCCAGTTCGGCACGTCCATGCCGAGCGACAGACCCATGGAGGTCAGAACCTCCTTGATTTCGTTCAGCGACTTGCGGCCGAAGTTCGGGGTGCGAAGCATCTCGCCCTCGGTCTTCTGGATCAGGTCGCCGATGTAGACGATGTTGTCGTTCTTCAGGCAGTTGGCCGAACGGACCGACAGCTCCAGCTCGTCCACCTTCTTCAGCAGGGCCGGGTTGAACGGCAGGTCGGGCTTGCCTTCGGAAGCCTCAACCGCCTTCTTCGGCTCGTCAAAGGTGATGAAGATCTGCAGCTGGTCCTGAAGGATGCGCGAGGCGTAGGCCACGGCGTCCACCGGCGAAACCGCGCCGTTGGTTTCCACCTCGAGCAGCAGCTTGTCGTAGTCCAGCGACTGACCCTGACGGGTCGGCTCGACGCGATAGGCGACGCGCTTGACCGGCGAATACAGGGCGTCCACGGCGATCAGGCCGATGGGCGCGTCTTCCGGACGGTTGAACTCGGCCGCCACATAGCCCTTGCCGTTCTGAACGGTCAGCTCCATGCGGATCGAGGCGCCGTCGTCCAGGGTGCAGATCACGTGGTCGGTGTTCAGCACCTCGATATCGGCCGGAGCGTCGATCTGACCGGCGGTCACCGGACCAGGACCGGTGGCGCGCAGCGTCATGCGCTTGGGGCCTTCAGCATGCATGCGGAGCGCCAGCTGCTTGATGTTCAGGACGATGTCGACCACGTCCTCGCGCACGCCTTCCAGCGACGAGAATTCATGGACCACGCCGTCGATCTGGATGGCGGTGACCGCCGCGCCTTGCAGCGACGACAGCAGCACGCGGCGCAGCGCATTGCCGAGCGTCACGCCGAAACCGCGTTCCAGGGGCTCGGCCACCAGGCGCGCCTTGCGCTGGGCGTCGGAGCCGACCTCGATCTGCGGCTTCTCGGGACGGATCAGCTCTTGCCAGTTTCTTTCGATCATTTTGTCCCTCGAACGGGTTTCGCCGGCTTCCTGCCCTGTCGACGAGGCAGACGGAAACCGGCGGGAATAGGGGGCGACGGCTGGAGCGGCTGCGCGCTTAGACGCGGCGGCGCTTCGGCGGACGGCAGCCGTTGTGCGGCATCGGCGTCACGTCGCGGATGGTCGTGATCGTCAGGCCGACCGACTGCAGGGCGCGCAGAGCCGACTCACGGCCCGAACCGGGTCCCGAGACGTTCACTTCCAGCGTCTTGACGCCGTGCTCCTGCGCTTTCTTGCCGGCGGCCTCGGCCGCCATCTGGGCGGCGTACGGCGTCGACTTGCGCGAGCCCTTGAAGCCCATGTGACCGGCCGACGACCAGGAAATCGCATTTCCCTGCGCGTCGGTGATGGTCACCATGGTGTTGTTGAAGCTGGCGTTCACGTGAGCCACGCCCGACGTGATGTTCTTGCGTTCGCGGCGCTTAACGCGACCCGGTTCCTTGGCCATCGGTCAGCTCTTTCTCTTACTTCTTCTTGCCGGCGATCGGCTTGGCCGGCCCCTTGCGGGTGCGGGCGTTCGTGTGGGTGCGCTGACCGCGGACCGGCAGGCCCTTGCGGTGACGCAGGCCGCGGTAGCAGGCCAGGTCCATCAGGCGCTTGATGTTCATCGATGTTTCGCGGCGCAGGTCGCCTTCGACGGTGTGGTCGCGGTCGATCGTCTCGCGGATCTGCAGGACTTCGGCGTCCGACAGCTGGTTGACGCGGCGGGCGGACTCGATGCCGACCTTTTCGGTGATCTCCTTGGCGGCGGCGGGGCCGATGCCGTGGATGTACTGCAGCGCGATTTCGACGCGCTTGTTGGTCGGGATATTGACGCCTGCGATACGGGCCACGAAACTCTCCAGATGCGCGTTAGTCAGACGCAACAAACGCTCCGGTCAACAGACCAGGAGCGTGGGCGCCCTTCGCGGAAGGCCGTCCTTATAGCGGCGATTCATCGAACGTCAATGGCCTGTCGCCGCAGAGTCAAATCATCGGAAGCTTACGGTCAGAGTGAGCCCCTCGTCGGGCAGAGCGCGCCCTCCCCGCCTGGGCGGATCAAAGCGGTAGAAGCCCGCCGCCTGCAGCGCGGCCACGCCGAAGCCGCGACCTTCCGGTGTTTCGCTGACGATCCGGCAGCGCTCCAGACGCTGGTCCAGGCCGATCCGGCAGTGAATAACGCCTTCGCCGCCCACACGGCCACCGAATAGACCGCCCCGCGCCTGTGAGGGATGCAGCCGGGCCAGCTCGGCGTTGGAGGGGCCACGCAGAAAGCGCGGTCCGCTGAAGCCCTCTCCCGGTCCGTCGCCAGGGCCGACCCCTTCGCCCGAACCTGACCCCTCGCCGCCCTGCCCCAGTCCGGGCTGCTCCGAGGCCGCATCCGAGGCGCCGACCACCAGCGCGGGCTCAGGCGCAGGGGTGCGCGGAGCGGGAACTTCAGGCGGGACGGGCGTCGGCGGCGGCGTGCGCACGCGCGAGGGAGCGGCGGGCGCTCCTCCGCCGCTGACGGGCGTCGGGTTCGGTGGAGGCGGTGGTGTGATCGGCGGTGAGGGTGGGATCAGCGCCACCTCGATCGCAGGCGCCTCGATTTGCGGCCCTGGCGTCTCCCCCACTTGGCCCAGCAGGGTGAACAGGCCGGCGTGCGCCAGAACCACACCGCCAGCGACCAAGGCCGAGCGCAGACGGCCGCGGCGGAGGCCGGGCGTGGCGGATGGGGAATGGAGGACGACGGCCGACATCTCGGGCGATCAACGCCCGAAATGGGTCAAGGGTCAGGCGCCCGCGCTTTGGAGGTCCAGAGCCGCGTCGATGGCGGACGCCACGGCGTCGATGGAGCCCATGCCGTCCACCTCGGTCAGCTTGCCCTGCGCTTCATAGTAGGGAAGCAACGGCGCGGTGTTGCGGTTGTAGGCGTACAGACGAACCTTGAAGGTCTCCGGATTGTCGTCAGCGCGACCCTGGTCGGCGTAGCGCTTGGTGATCCGCTCCAGCAGGGCGGCGTCATCGACCTTAAGCCGGACCACGCCGTCGATCCTGGCGCCCCGCTTTTCCAGCATGGCGTCCAGCGCCTCGGCCTGGGCCACCGTACGAGGAAAGCCGTCGAAGATGGCGCCGCCTGCGGCCTCGGCCTCCGGCAGACGATCCTCGATCAGGGCGATCACGATCTCGTCCGACACCAGGTCGCCACGCGCCATGATGGCCTGGCACTCCAGGCCCAGAGGCGACTCAGAAGCAATGGCCGCGCGCAACATGTCGCCGGTGGACAGCTGGACCATGCCGCGCTCCTCCACCAGCCGCTTGGCCTGGGTGCCCTTGCCCGCCGCCGGCGGTCCGAACAGGATCAGATTCAAGGCTCGCCCTCCCCCAGGCTGGTTCAGTCTCGGATCAGCGCCGCACGACCGCCGGGCCGCGCCCGCGTCCCCGCAGCTTGGCCTTCTTGATCAGACCCTCGTACTGGTGCGCCAGCAGCTGGGACTGGATCTGCGCCACCGTGTCCATGGTGACCGAGACCACGATCAGGATCGAGGTGCCGCCGAAGTAAAGGCTGTTGCCCATCTGGGCGACCATGAACTCGGGCAACAAGCAGACGGCGGTGATGTAGGCCGCGCCGATCACCGTCAGCCGGGTCAGCACATAGTCCAGATACTCGGCCGTGCGCTTGCCCGGACGGATGCCCGGCAGGAAGCCGCCGTACTTGCGCAGATTCTCGGCCGTGTCCTCGGGGTTGAAGGTGATCGAGGTGTAGAAGAAGCAGAAGAAGATGATCAGGGCGGCGTACAGCGCCATGAACAGCGGCTGACCATGCGTCAGCTGCGCCGTCACCAGCGGCAGCCAGCTCATCCAGCTGGGCAGGTCCGCGTTGGCGGTCATGGTGGCGACCGTGGTCGGCAGCATCAGCAGCGACGAGGCGAAGATCGGCGGAATGACGCCCGCCGTGTTGACCTTCAGCGGCAGGAACGAACGCTCGCCTCCCGCCATGCGGTTGCCTTCCTGGCGTTTCGGATACTGGATCAGCAGACGACGCTGGGCGCGTTCCATGAAGACGATGAAGACCACGGTGGCGATAGCCAGAACGGCGATGAACAGCAACGCAAAGGCCGACATCTGGCCTTGCTGGGCCAGGCCCAGGAGGCGCGCGACCGTGCCCGGCAGCACCGCCACGATGCCCGCGAAGATGATCAGGGAGATGCCGTTGCCGACGCCGCGCGCCGTCACCTGCTCGCCCAGCCACATCAGGAACATGGTGCCGCCCGTCAGCGTCACGACGGTGGAGACGATGAAGAAGACGCCCGGCTGATCGACCAGGCCGGCCTGGGCGTTCAGGCCCGCCGCGATGCCGAACGACTGCGCCAGCGCCAGGAACACCGTCAGGTAGCGCGTGTACTGGTTCAGCTGCTTGCGGCCGCTTTCGCCGCCTTCCTTTCGCAGCTTCTCCCACGGCGGATACACCGTGCCCATCAGTTGCACGATGATCGACGCCGAGATGTAGGGCATCACGTTCAGCGCGAAGATGGCCATGCGCTCGACCGCGCCGCCCGAGAACATGTTGAACATGTCCAGGATGCCGCGCGACTGATCCGGGTTCTGGAAGAACTGCAGGAAAGCCTGCGAGTTGATCCCCGGGATCGGCACATAGGTGCCGATGCGGTAGACCAGCAGCGCGCCCAGCGTGAACAGCAGGCGCTTGTGCAGCTCGGTCGCCTTGGCGAACGAGCCCATGTTCATATTTGCGGCGAGTTGTTCAGCGGCCGAAGCCATTATGCGTCCCCACGACTCTAGAGCCGTCAGATAGGCGGAAAGCGGCGCTCTTGCGAGGCCGCTTTCGTTCTTTCGTCATCCCGATGTCAATATGGCCACGGTCGCGGCGACCGGGACGACGTATGCGGATGTCAGGCTTGCGCGGCCGTGCGGCGAGCGCGGGCCGAGACCTTGTTCTCATCGCCGCGCGGCGCCTTGGGAGCCGGAGCCTTGCCCTTGGCGGCGTTGCGCTTCTCGACGCGGGCGGCGGCCTTGGCTTCCGCCTCGATGCGCTGCTGGGTGACCGAGCCGCCGGCGGCTTCGATCGCCTTGACTGCGCCGGCCGAGGCCGACCAGACGACCAGGTTCAGCTTGGCCGACAGCTCGCCGGTGCCCAGCACTCGCACGCCGTCCTTGGCGCGGCGCAGCACGCCGGCGGCGACCAGCGCCTCGCCGTTGATCTCGGCCGACGCATCCAGCTTGCCGTCGTCCACGGCTTCCTGCAGGCGCCACAGGTTGACCTCAGCCAGCTTCAGGGCGTTCGGATTGTTGAAGCCGCGCTTGGGCATGCGCATGTACAGCGGCATCTGACCGCCTTCAAAGCCCAGCAGCGACACGCCGGTGCGGGACTTCTGGCCCTTGACGCCGCGGCCGGAGGTCTTGCCCTTGCCCGAACCCGGGCCGCGGCCGACGCGCATGCGCTTCTTGTGGGCGCCTTCGTTGTCGCGGATTTCGTTCAGTTTCATGTGCCTGATCCTTTCGGGTTCTAGCGCCCGCTGCAGACAGCGGACTCGGCGTTGGAAAAATGAAGGGCCGCTTCTAGGCGGCCCCGCATGGGTAGGCAAGATGTGAAAACGCCCTCCTCCGGGTTGGAGAAGGGCGTCGTCGTCGTGTTCTTACTTCTCGACCACTTCCACCAGGTGGTGGACCTTGGCGATCATGCCGCGCACCGACGGCGTGTCCTCCAGCGTGGACTCGCGGCCCATGCGGTTCAGGCCCAGGCCCACCAGGGTGGCGCGCTGGTCGTTCTTTCGGCGGATCGGCGAACCGGTCTGCTTGATGGTGACTGTGTTGTTCTCGGCCATGTCTATCAGCCCTCGATGGCTTCCGGCGCCGAGGCGCCGTCGTTGCGACGACCCATCAGATCCGCGACCTTCTTGCCGCGCTTGGACGCGACCTGGCGGGGCGAGGACTGGACCTTCAGCGCTTCAAACGTCGCGCGGATCATGTTGTAGGGGTTCGACGAGCCCGTCGACTTGCCCACGACGTCCTGGACGCCGAGGGTTTCGAGAACCGCGCGCATCGGACCGCCCGCGATGACGCCGGTCCCGGGAGGGGCCGCACGCATCATGATCTTGCCGGCGCCCCAACGGCCGTTGCCGTCGTGGTGCAGGGTGCGGTTCTCGCGCAGCGGAACGCGGATCATGGTCTTCTTGGCTTCTTCGGTCGCCTTGCGGATGGCTTCCGGCACTTCGCGCGCCTTGCCGTGACCGAAGCCGACGCGGCCCTTGCCGTCGCCGACGACCATCAGGGCCGCGAACGAGAAGCGACGGCCGCCCTTCACGGTGGCGGCGACGCGGTTGATGTGCACCAGCTTCTCGACGATGTCCGAATCCGGACCATCGACGGGAGCGTTGCGGTTGTCACGACGGTTGCGATCGTTGCCGCCGCCGCCGCGTTGGGGTTGATGCGCCATGCTTCGCGTCCCTTAGAAGTTCAGGCCGGCTTCGCGCGCGGCGTCCGCCAGGGCCTTGACCCGGCCGTGATAGATGTAGCCGCCGCGGTCGAAAACCACCTCGGTGACGCCCTTCTCGATGGCCCGCTCGGCGATCAGCTTGCCGATGGCGGCGGCCGATGCGACGTCCGAGCCCTTGGAGCCCTTGCCGCCTTCCAGCGACGAGGCGGCCGCGACCGTCACGCCCTGGGCGTCGTCGATGACCTGGGCCGAGATGTTCTTGTCCGAGCGGTGGACCGACAGACGCAGGCGGCCGTTGGCGACGGCCTTCAGGCGACGGCGGTTGCGCTCGGCGCGGCGCTTGGCTTGCTGTTGAAGAGAGAGAGCCATGACTTACTTCTTCTTGCCTTCCTTGCGGCGCACCGTCTCGCCCTGGTAGCGCACGCCCTTGCCCTTGTAGGGCTCCGGCGGACGCAGCTTGCGGATCACCGCGGCGATCTGGCCCACGGCCTGCTTGTCCGAGCCCGAGATCTTGATCTCGGTCTGCTTGGGCACCGCAAAGGTCACGCCGGCCGGCGGATCGATGTCCACCTCGTGCGAGAAGCCCAGCTGCAGCGACAGGGCCTGGCCCTTCATCGCGGCGCGGTAGCCCACGCCGACCAGCTCCAGCGTCTTGTCGAAGCCTTCGGTCACGCCGGTCACCATGTTGGCGACCAGGGTGCGCGACAGGCCCCACATGGCGTTGGCGCGCTGGCTGTCCGAACGCGGCGTCAGAGACAGACCCTCGCCGTCCTGCGCCACTTCGATCTCGTCGGCGACGGTCCAGGAGCGTTCGCCCTTGGGGCCTTTCACGGTGATGGTCTGGCCGTCGAGCGTGACGTTCACGCCCTTCGGCACAGTGATGGTTTTCTTGCCGATACGGGACATCTTAGTAGACCCTGCAGAGGACTTCGCCGCCGACGTTCGCGTCGCGAGCGGCGGCGTCCGACATGACGCCCTTGGACGTCGAAAGGATCGAGATGCCCAGGCCGTTCTTGATCGGCTTCAGGTCGCCGATCGCCGAATAGACGCGGCGGCCGGGCTTCGACACGCGGGCGATCTCGGCGATCACCGGCTGGCCGTCGAAATACTTCAGCTCGATCTCGAACTGCGGGAACTCGCCCGGGTTCTGAACCAGGTTGTAGCCGCGGATGTAGCCTTCGTCCTGCAGCACGTCGAGGACGCGCTGGCGCAGACGCGAAGCCGGGGTCAGCACCTTGGAACGCTTGCGGGTCGCGGCGTTCTTGATGCGAGCGATCATGTCGCTCAGGGGATCGTTGATCATCATGACTGTCGTCTCCCCTTACCAGCTGGACTTCGTCAGGCCGGGGATCTGCCCCAGGTTGCCGAGCTCGCGCAGCGCGATCCGGCTCATCTTGAGCTTGCGGTAGAACGCGCGGGGGCGGCCGGTCACTTCGCAGCGGTTGCGAATGCGGTTCGGCGCGGAGTTCCGCGGCAGTTCCGCCAGCTTCAGGCGCGCGTCGAAGCGCTCCTCCAGCGGCAGGCTCTCGTCGTTGGCGGTCGCCTTCAGGGCTTCCCGCTTCGCGGCATACTTCGCAACCAGGGCCTTGACGGCTTCGTTGCGGTTTACGGCGCTCTTCTTAGCCATTGTTCTCTTCCCTTCCCGCTCAGTTCGTCACGAACGGGAACTTGAACTCGCTGAGGAGAGCCTTGGCTTCCTCATCGGTCTTGGCCGTGGTGCAGACAACGATGTCCATGCCCCACATCTGATCGATCTGGTCGTAGTTGATCTCGGGGAACACGATGTGCTCCTTCAGACCGGTGGCGTAGTTGCCGCGCCCGTCGAACGAGGTGCCCTTCAGGCCGCGGAAATCCTTCACGCGCGGCAGGGCGATCGTGATGAACCGGTCCAGGAACTCGTACATCTGGTCGCCGCGCAGGGTGACCTTACCGCCGATGACCATGCCTTCGCGCAGCTTGAAGCCGGCGATGGAGTTGCGGGCCTTGGTCGGCACCGCCTTCTGGCCGGCGATGGACGACAGGTCCTTGAGGGCGGCGTTCGCCTTCTTGGAGTCGGCCACGGCTTCGCCGATGCCCATGTTCAGGACGATCTTGTCCAGCTTGGGCACCTGCATCTCATTGGTGTAGCCGAACTTTTCCTTCATCACCTGGCGGATGCGCGCTTGGTATTCGCCCTTGAGACGGGGCGTGTACTTCTCGGTAGCCATCAGATGACGTCTCCGGTCGTCTTGGCGAAGCGGACCTTCTTGCCGTCTTCGTCGCGGAAGCCGACGCGGCTCGCCTTGCCGTTGGCGTCGGCGACCGCGACGTTCGACAGGTGAAGCGAGGCTTCCTTGTTCTTGATGCCGCCCTGCGGGTCAGCCTGGCTCGGGCGCGTGTGGCGCTGAACCATGTTGACGCCTTCAACGACGACGCGGTTTTCGGTCGGCAGGACGCGCAGCACGTTGCCCGTGCGGCCCTTGTCCTTGCCGGTCAGGACGACGACGCGGTCGCCCTTCTTGATCTTGGCGGCCATGTTACAGGACCTCCGGAGCCAGCGAGATGATCTTCATGTGGTTCTTGGC
>JAEYAO010000054.1 GCA_023456105.1 Pseudomonadota bacterium
CCGACGCCCGCCGCCCAGCCTGCCGCCCCGGAGGCCAAGCCCGCTGCGCGCCAGGCACCGCGTCCGGCCCCGCGTCCGCAAGCCACGGCTCGCCGGACGGAAAGCGCGCCTCGCCCTGCGGCGCCGCCCGCCGGCCCTCAGCCCTACAACGTCGGCGACGCCGGCCAGCAACCGCGCCAGTCGGTGCAGTAGCTTAGGCCTGGGGCATCCAGCCCGGCCGACGCGCCGTGACCGGCCGTCCGTCGACGGTCAGCCGACCCTCCAGCCGGTCCAGCCGCAGCAGCGCCATGGCCGCACCTTCGCGGCCGCCCAGCACCTCGCCCGCCCGAAGGTCGCCGTTCAACACCTCGGCGCCGAACGGAGGAGGGGCGCCGTCGAAAGCGATCGGTAGCATGCGGTTGCGGATCGCGCCGCGCCGCTTCATGCGCGAGGTGGTCTCCTGTCCGACGAAACAGCCCTTGTGGAAGTCGATGCCGTTCAGCAGGTCGAAGTTCGCCTCGATGGGATAGGTCTTGTCCAAGGGGGCGTCGGTCGCCGGATCGGGCAGGCCCACGGACAGCCGATGGGCCTGGTGATCGTCCTCGCTCGCATTCGTCTGGTGTTCGCCGCCATAGGCTCGGCCGCCCAGGTCCGGCGTGCGCGGGTCGATGATGAAGCCCTCCGCCTCGCCGTCCCAGGCGGCGAACACGGGGCGGTCGTCGGCGCGGATGTCCGCCCTGGCTCGCAGCCGGTACATGGACAGGCGCGTCAGCAGCGCCTCCCTTCGGTCCGCCGCCACGTCAAGCAGCACGCCGCCGCCTTCGCCCACAATGAACAGGTCGAACAGCAGCCGACCCGGCGGCGACAACAGCGCGCCGAAACGAAGTTCTCCGTCGGCCAGCGTCTCCACGTCCTGGGTCAGCAGATTGTTCAGGAACGGCCTGGCCTCGTCTCCCGAGACGGAGATTAGGGCGCGGCTGTCCAGGCGGGCGATGCGTGTCATGCGGCCTAGATAGGCGCGGGCGCCGCCCCTGTCAGGTGACGCGGTAGCGCGCCTCGATCCCGTCGGCCTGCCAGTCGTGCTCGCCCAGCTTGTCCAGCGAACGCGCGACCAGCTGGTGGAAACGCTCGGCGTCGCCCGCGTCCACCGCCGGACGCAGATAGTCGGTGACCACCGCCCGCGCCGGATAGGTCCCGATCGGGCCGGGCACGCTCAGCGCAACCTGGATGCCGGCATCGATCCACCCTGCGACCGTCTCGAACACCTCTTCCGACTGCAGGAAATCGGAGCGGCGCACCACGAACAGGGTGATCTCGCCATGCTCCACCCCGTCGGGTCGGATCACGATCCCGCTTCGGTCGGGCCGCCAGTCGTCCGACAGCTCGACCGCCCGCCACAGGCAGAACCAGGTGCGGCAGGTCTGCGGCCGGATGGCGTGCACCCCACAGCCGGCGTCCGGCACGCAATAGGCGCACAGCTCTCCCGTCGGCTTGGCCAGCTCCGGCAGGTCCAGCGGAATGACCCGGCAGCACTCCACGCAGCCGCCGCAGGTGCGGTCGGGGATCAGCGGCAGGGACACGGGCGAGGCTCCATGGCGCGGGCTTTAGCACAGCCCTTTCGGCGCCGGGGCGCCTTCTCGCCGCGCGCGGGCGGGGTTACAGGTCATGGCATGACCCAGACCTATGACCTGATCGTTCGTGGCGGCGAAGTGGCGAACCACGCGGGGCGCGGGATGGCCGATGTGGGGGTGATCGACGGCAAGATCGCCTTCATCGGCGACCTGTCGCAGGCCTCGGCCGGAGAGGTGTTCGACGCCTCCGGCCTGACGGTCCTGCCGGGCGTGATCGACACCCAGGTCCACTTCCGCGAGCCCGGGCTGGAATGGAAGGAAGATCTCGAGACCGGATCGCGCGCGGCGGCCTTGGGCGGCGTGGTCGCCGTGTTCGAGATGCCGAACACCAATCCCAACACCACCGACCCGGACACCATGGCGGACAAGCTGGCGCGCGCAAAGGACCGCATGTGGACGGACCACGCCTTCTACGTCGGCGGCACGCACGAGAACGCAGATTTTCTTGGCGAACTGGAGCGGCTGCCCGGCTGCTGCGGCGTCAAGGTGTTCATGGGCGCCTCGACCGGCGACCTGCTGATTGCCGACGACGACGGTGTGCGCAAGGTGCTGTCCAACGTGCGCCGGCGCGCCACCTTTCATTCCGAGGATGAATACCGCCTGGCGGACCGGCGCGGCCTGGCCCGTGCGGGCGACTGGACCAGCCACCCGGAGGTGCGCGACGCCGAGAGCGCCATTCGTTCGACCCGCCGCCTGGTCGGCCTGGCCAAGGAGACGGGCGCGCGCATCCACGTCCTGCACGTCACGACCAAGGACGAGATGGAGTATCTGCGCTTCCACAAGGATGTCGCCACGGTCGAGATCACGCCTCAGCACCTGACCCTTGTCGCGCCGGAGGCGTATGAGCGACTCGGTTCCTACGCCCAGATGAACCCGCCGATTCGGTCGCAGGAGCACGTGGATGCGCTGTGGTTGTGGGGCATGCAGCAGGGGGTGGCCGACGTGCTCGGCTCGGACCACGCGCCGCATACGAAGGAAGAGAAGGCCAAGCCCTATCCGGCCTCGCCCTCAGGCATGCCGGGGGTGCAGACCCTGGTGCCGCTGATGCTGACGCACGTCGCCAACGGGCGCCTCAGCCTGGAGCGGTTCATCGACCTCACCTCGGCGGGGGCGCAGCGGGTCTTCGGCACGGCCAACAAAGGCCGAATGGCGGTCAGCTATGACGCCGACCTGACCATCGTCGATCTGAAGGCCAGGCGCACCATCACCCACGACCAGCAGGCGACTCGCTGCGGCTGGACCCCGTTCGACGGCGTGGAGGCGACCGGCTGGCCGATGGCCACGGTGGTGCGGGGCCGGGTGGTGATGCAGGACGGCGAACTGATCGGCCAGGCGCACGGCCGGCCGGTGCGTTTCACCGAGACGCTGGCCGCCTGACGCCTCAGTGCGAGGGCGTGTGCTCGCGGATGAAGCCCGCCACGTCTTCGGCGACGCCAGGAGCCAGCGGCAGGTCGGGCGCGACATAGACGGCCATGTTGGCCTGCCGATCGGCCGGCGCGGTCTTCAGCACATGATTGACGCCGGGCCAGATCACCAACGTGGCGTCCGGCCGAGCCGCCTTCAGCGCCTGCGCATCCGTTTCCCGGGTCTGCAGATCGGTTTCGCCCTGGCCAATGAAGAAAGGACCGCGATAGCGGCCCAGCGCCTCGGCCGGGTCCAGCGGCGCCCAGCTGGCGAGATAGGGTTGCACCGACGGCCGGAAGGCTGCGGCCAGAGCGGGCGGCACGTCCGCGACCGTCTCGCCCTTCTCCAGCCGATCCAGGATCGTCAGGGCCTGACCCCGCACCGGCTCGGGCACGGCCTGGAACTGCTCGCGCAGCACGGTGATCGCCGGCCGTCCGGCGCCCGACAGCAGCACCAGGCCGCAGACCTCCGGATTGTTCTCCGCCGCCAGCGTCGCGATCAGCGCCCCTTCGCTGTGGCCGATCAGCCAGGCGCAAGGCTTGCCCGTCCGCCGCACGGCTTCGCTCGTCCAGGCGCGGGCGTCCGCGACATAGTCACCGAAGCGCAGATCGGCCTCGCTCCCGCCCGCGGCGGCGCTGGCGCCGATCCCGCGCTTATCCATGCGCACCGTGGCGATCCCGTCCTCCGCCAGGCCTTCCGCCAGCAGGCGGTAGGTCGCCGCCCGAATGCCCAGCGGGCTGTTCCCATCCCGATCGGTCGGCCCCGATCCCGGCAGGATCACCGCCACAGCCGCCGCCTCGCCCTCCGGCGCCAACAGCGTCCCGTGCAGCGGCGCGGGTTGGGCTGGGAGGGCGATCTCGGTTGGGACAGGGCCGGCCATCAGGACGGCCAGGGCGGCGGAGGCGGCGAGGCTGGACATGGGCGGTCTCCTTTGGTGGATCAGAAGGGCTGGCGGTCGGGATCGGCGCGCCAGACACGCCAGCTTTCAAAGATCGAGAGAACGGCGCTGAGGATCGCGCCCCCGACAAGTCCGTAGGTTCCGGCCGGCTGACTCGCCACGGGCGCGGCGATCAGGCCCGCCAGGCCCAGCAGGCAGAGCAGACGCCCGGCCAGGCGGTTGGAGCGATCCCATGCCAGACGGCTCTTGTAGCTCCACGGCGTTCGCACCCCCACCAGCGGATTGGGGGCGACCCGGCCGAGAAAGGCGCCCGTGACCAGAAGGATCATCGACACGCCGGCCATGGCGACGGCCGGGCCGGTCTCCGCCGTCGCATGGCCCAGCCCGGTCCAGGCGATCAAGAGGCCGATCGCCGCGAAGGTGAACAGGCTGATCCCCTGGGCGATGCGCAACGAGCGACAGCGCGCCGCATCGCCCTCTGCGGCGGCCCGGATCGCGCCGAGGCCCAGGCCGCCCGCGGCCAATAGACCGATCACGCCGAGGCCGCCGGACTGGACCGCGAAGTCGATCCGGTCGCCCCAGCGGTCAACCTCCCAGTCGCTGTTCCAATGCATCGGCATCGGCGTGGCGGGGCCATAAAGACCGATGTAGAGGGCGAAGGCGGCCTGGATGGCGAAGACGCCGATCGTCAGGTGATCGATCAGGGAGAGGCGATGCTTCATCGGCGGGCCGCCTTGGTCGCGACCGTCGCCGGCTGACCTGTCCCGGCGATGTCCATCAGAAAGGCCATGGCCTCTTCGATCGCCGAGATCTGGAGCCGATAGCGGATGGTCTGGCCATCGCGCTCAGCGCTGACGAGCCCGGCTTCCTTCAGGGCGTTGAGGTGGCCGGTGATGGTCGGCCAGCTCATGTCGAAGGTGGCGGCGATGTCGCCCGAAGCCAACGGACCGGCGCGCAGCATGGCGACGATGCGGCGGCGCACCGGATGCGACAGCGCCTTGAACAGAGTGTTCATAGGATAACTCCTAATTAGCCGTTACGCTAATCAATGCCGATGATTAGTCTAGCCCCTAATCGATTTTCGGCCGTCCACGAGCGTCTGTTCGGTTGTTTCTCAGATCGAGAAGCTGACGCCGCAGCCGCAGGAGGAGGCGGCGTTGGGGTTGTTGACCACGAACTGGGCGCCGGCCAGTTCGTCGACAAAGGCGATCTCTGAGCCCTTCAGGAAGGGAACGGATACGGGATCAACCAGGGCGGTCTGGCCGTCGATCTCGATGCGCAGGTCGTCGGCCTCGGCGTCCTCGACCAGCTCAAAGCGGTACTGGAAGCCCGAGCAGCCGCCGCCGTCCACCGCCACCCGCAGCATCAAGGCGCGACCCTCGACCTGCGACAGCTTCGCCAGCCGCCGGGCCGCGCTGGAGGCCAGGCGGATGCCTTCGGGCGCGCGTGCGGAGACGGCGAAGGCGGGTGTGGACGGTTCTGTGGATTGGACGCTGCTCACGACGCTCTATATGAGGCTGGGGCGGGCGAGCGCCAAGGCCCGCGGCCATCACATTGCGTGCGTGACCCTTTGAGCCAGACGCCTCTCGCCCCCTACGCCGAACGCGCCGACGCCTCTCGCGGACGCCGCTTTCCCGAACCCCCGAGCCGCACCCGCACCCCGTTCGCGCGCGACCGCGACCGCATCATCCACGCCACGGCCTTTCGCCGGCTGAAGGAGAAGACCCAGGTCTTCGTGGCGCACGAAGGCGACCACTACCGCACCCGCCTGACGCACAGCCTGGAGGTGGCCCAGATCGCCCGCTCTCTGGCTCATGCGCTGCGGCTGGACCACGATCTGGCCGAGACCATCGCCTTGGCTCATGACCTCGGCCATCCGCCCTTCGCCCACGCCGGCGAGGACGAGCTGGTGGTGCAGATGGCGGACCACGGCGGCTTCGACCACAACGTCCAGAGCTTCCGCGTCATCACCGAGCTGGAGCACCGCTACCCGCAGTTCGTCGGCCTGAACCTGTCGTGGGAGACGGTGGAGGGCGTGATCAAGCATAACGGCCCGGTGACCCACCGGCTGGACGAGCCGGCCTGGTCCTCGGTGCGCGCCTATGCGGCGGGCGGGGCGGCGGAATGGGACCTGCGGCTGGGCGGCTTCGCCTCCCTGGAGGCGCAGTGCGCGGCGATCGCCGACGACATCGCCTACAACAACCATGACGTGGACGACGGGGTTCAGGCGGGGCTGATCACCCTGGCCGAGCTGGCGGCCGTGCCGATCATCGGGCCGATCCTGGGCGGGGCGCGGCGCGACTGGCCGGGCGTGGACGACCGCATGCTGAGGCTGGAGGCGGTGCGGCGCATGATCGGCGTCATGGTGGACGACGTGCTGAACGAAACCGCGCGGCGGATCGAGCAGGACCGCATCGGCTCGGTCGAGGATGTGCGCACGGCACGGCGCACGCTGGTGGACTTCTCGCCCGCGCTGAAGGTCGAACTGGGCGTGCTGCGGCGCTTCCTGTTCGAGCGAATGTATCGCCACCACCGCGTCAACCGCACCCGCAGCCAGGCGCGGCGCATGCTGGCCCAGCTGTTTCAGCTGTTCATGGAGGAGCCGGAGGTGATGCCGCCGGAATGGGGCGACCCCGCGCGAACCGAGGACCGCGACGCCCGCGCCCGCGCCATCTGCGACTACATCGCCGGCATGACCGACCGCTACGCCATCGAGGTGCACAAGAAGCTGTTCAGCCTCGACCTCGCGCTGGATCTGTGATTCGTAAGCGGGGGATGGCGGGCTAGACTGTGTGACCCCTGCGGCGATTCGCGCGGGGATCGAGGCGGAGCGCGACCATGTCATTCGACGACAATCACCGGAATCAGGATCGCGAGCGCGGGGCTTATACCCCGCCGACCGACGACGACGACCTGCCGTTCCGGCGCAACGCATTCGATCCTCGTCAGGAGCGCGGTTACGCGACCGGCGCGCGCAAGGCGCCGCCCGTGACCCTGATCGTCAGCGCGGCGGTGCTGCTGCTGCTGATCGTGGCGGTGATCTTCTTCTATCGTTCGGGCCTGCGCTCCTCGACCGACGCCCCGCCGGCGGTGGGCCAGCCGGTCGGAGAAATGACCACGGCCGCGCCGCTGGAAGCCCAGCCGGTCGATCCGGCCGAGGGCGTGCGGGTCTATCGCGACGAGACCGAGGCGACCGACGCCGCGCCCACCTTCACCGCGCCGCCCGAAACGCCCCAGGCGCGACCGGCCGCGCCTGCGCCCGCGCCCGTCACCGGCG